>NZ_JBJEEX010000112.1:0-5426 GCF_051873495.1 Floccifex sp. | reverse complement strand
TCAAAAAATCAGACTCGACCGCCGTATAATCAGCAGCCAAGCAAGATATCGTTGCGCCCGTCAACTTTAATCGGACAGCAATAATATTTTTCACAAACAAATTCGGCTATTTCAGACAATAATACATCAGCCATACAAACAAATTTTAGTTGCTTATACGGCTGGTAGTCAGTATGCTATATGTAAATTTATGGTTTAGTATTCGTCTTCGTTGAAGAAACCAGAGCGAATTGTTATTCAGTAAGTTAGTTCAATTTACCGGGATTAGACAAGCAAACTTTGCTATAAAAGGCGATGAAATGCTATTGTCACATGAGTTAGGTGTGCCATGTCGCTTCGATTTGGAATTCAAATAGTTCTTTTTTTGAATTTCGTTTCCGGATAACCTTTGCTACAGGATTCTTATATCCGAGAGATTTCATGATTTCGCAAATAATTAAATCTGTGTGAACCATATTACCATAAAAAGACGAGTTCCCTAAAATGTAATATAATTCGCATCCGTTCTCAAGATTTTTAATTAAATTCTTAAAATGCAAATATATGTCATAAAAGAATTTAAGTACGTACTGAGCAAGAGTTTTTCCATTTTTTGAATCAGATTCTCTAATCTTATTTACAGCATCTGTTAGGCAAGCTGGTTTTGACCAACTTGTATCACATTTCCAAGTAGATAATTTGCTTGTGGCGCTACCCCAAGTACCACCTATTGCGGCCCAGTCCAATTCTCCTGCCTCCTCTCCAGAATTTAAGAAACCGAGCCAATACATATATGGACGAAGTTCTCGGATATAACTTATTCTATTAGGATAAGGAGGAGACGTAATCACATAATTTACTTTTTCATCAAGGCAAACATTTCTCGAATCTCCTGAGATGATTTTAACATTGCCTTTTAAAGAATGTTTCGCAGAATCTGAAATATATTCAAGTGATTTAATAAAAAGTGACAATATTTCAGTTTCTTCATAAGAGTTACAAGTCTCTTTAAATGATACGGATATATGACCGAAATCAGCAGCAGAGCTTTCTATTATAAGTCTGGCAAAGGAAATCCACGCCAAATTCGAAACACTTGAGCGAATTGTTGGCCCGCCAAGTTCTTCAAAAAGGAACTCATGTAGTTTCCCAAGATGTTCAAGAGTGATAGAATCCCACCAGCGTTCTATATTTTTCATTGGAGGAATCCAGGACTTGCAGTATTCTTTATAATGGTCACTATTTAGGCTTTCCTTTATATGTGTGAGTTGATCATCTATATCAACAGAACTATAGTTTTGGCTTTTAGCTGTTGAAAACCAATATAGGAAAGGATTAATTTCGTATAACATGGAATTTAAGCCATATTCTGCCGCAACGATGCCAGTTGTTGCAGTTCCGCAAAATGGATCAAAAACAGTTCCTGAAGAAATTTTCTTTTTGGAGAACAAATTATCTTCTCCGAGAATTTCTTCAACTAATTTCACAGAGTACGCAGGAGTTAATCTTAACCAACCATGTCGGCCAAGATTTTGATTATACTTGAATGTATAGTCCTTGTTTTTTGCCATTTAAACAGATAATAATCCTTTGAGAATATTTTGTATTGATTGTCTAATTGATGCAGAGTTCCTCTCGAAGAACAATGCTAAATTATAATTCAGAATTTCCTTGCAAAAAGCATAAAGAGACACATAAGGGCTTTCAGACAAATTCCCTGTTAAAATGCCACATTTGTTATTCGTGTAACGCAATACGATATCATCGTCAATTTGAGATGAGAATATGGCAAATACCGGGATGAGATTGTTTGCATATGCTACTGTTGCATTATCTATATCTGCATTTTGTCGTTTGCTGTCTTTACTTTTATACCCCTGACGAATTTCGAAAACGATTCCTTCAAATTGTCTTTTTTTAATGTTGTGCTGTTTGGAGAATTCTTTCATCCAATTCTCAACATTAGTTCGTATTTTTTTGTCAGAGATTTCCTTTAGATTTATAAAACTATCTAAATAGAGTGTTTTCTCTTTACCTGCTTTTGTTTTTGTTTTGTAAGACCAAAAAGCTTGGCCCTCGCTTTCATATCCCAATGAATCTACAATTATAGCTCTTAAAAGGCGTTCACAACCAATTCCTATTTGACGATATATGGATGTCATACCTCCTGCGGCCTTGTGTGCTGCAAACATATATGGAGAATCAAGGCCGATCCATTTGTAAAAGGGATCACTCCGGTATAATTCAAGGAATTGCTCTAAATTATATCCTTCTGCTGTTGAATGACCAAATTTGGGTCGGTAGTTTTGACATTCCTTAAGAGGCGTAAGGAATATATCGAAATATCTTTTATCGTTTTTATATTGTAGTTCCATAAAACAAAATTAGTCTATTTTTTGGAGTTCAGCAAAGGAAATCTGCTAACCCATGTTTTATAATCAGAATACTAATATTTGATTAAATTTTTCAACAGATTAAAAATTTCTTGTAATGGCTGAATGTGATTCACAACCAATATTACTATAAGAAATGATAAAATTACAAGAGAGGAAACTCTCCAAAGATTAGAAAACTCTTTAATCCTTTTGTCTCTGTATTTACCCTCTTTTGCAGTTTCGTTGTTGTCCTTGAAGAAACTCACAAGTTCCTCCTCGCCCAATAAATCTTCGTAATATTTTCTATTTGACTTAAATCTTGTCTCTAAATGCTCGATTCTTTCATTGAGCCATTTTTTTTCTTTATCATAATATAATAAAGAAACTATACTGATTGCAATACAGCACAAAATAACGGCATCAGGAATGTGCTGATTTGAAGATAGCGAGAAAGATAATATTGATAAGATTATCGAAATAAAGAAGAAAGATAGAAGTGTAATAGATATTTTCTTAAAGTTGTCCTCAAAATTATCAATAGCGCGAAGTATAGAATCCTGATAGTTTTGAATATCTTTTACAATGTTATTTCTCAGATCCAAATATTGACGCACATTTTCTTTCTGATAAATCTTATAATTGGAGAGAATGGCGTCGAACGTATTTGAATGCAAAACCAAAGAAGATGCGTCGATATTTAATGACAGTATATTTCTAATAATAAGAATTTTATCGTCAATATCACCGCCATTATATACCCATGTATAGATCTGATTAATTATTTTAGTCGTATTTGCGTCAACTTCTTTGTTAAGGCTCCATTTACCTGCGATGGATTTAAATCCATTCAATTTAAATAATAAACAGTCTTGTTCTGTATGAGTATAATCTAGTAAAAAGCATAACGAATACAGCGTTGATAATTTATCAAAATATTGCTTTAAAAATATATTCTCAGATGCTACAGGAAATATGTCGTCTGGCAAAAGCGAGCCCTTAAATTGAGACGAAGAGCACAAAAAACTGGCCTTATCGATGCGACGATTTCTTTCATAGGTTGATTTTTCGGAACTAGTTTGAATTATCTTCTTTCCTTTCCCATGAAAATGAAATGTAGATGTGACAAATGAGGTAATATGGTCTTCCTGAAATTCAAATACACATGTGCCTGAATTTAAGAATTTACATAACTGTCCCAGTATAGAAAAAGGATTGCCCGATTCTAAATATGAGCGAAAAAGATCAAAACGATATATTGAATGTTCTTGCTCAAGTGTTCCTTTTGAAATGTTAAATTTTATTAATCGCTTGATAGTTTTGTCTAAATGAACGTAACCTTGAATGAATTCACCCCAATTATTGTTTAATGAACTGTATTTAAGGACAACGTCATCGTCAATCTCAGCTGAGTCGTAGATATTAATTGACAGAACATCTCTTGAAGGAATTGTAATATCAATTCCATCCTGCGGAATTAGCTCCTTGAGGGAATCCGCTTGGTATAACAAAGACAGACCATAGAAATCTTCGGTACACTTAGCCACAATCTGAGTATAGCGTCCAGAGAATATAGTTATGATGTCAAAAACGTTATTCATCCCTTATTACAATTTATTTATTCTGATGTCCTGTGCGAAATTATAGCCACGATCTGAGATTATTGTAACGCCTTTCCTTCCATCTTCTTCGTATGGGAGAATAATATTTTGAGGATTAGGGAAATCGCATTTCACCTTCAAATCCATTTCATCTGTAAGTTTGTAAGAGCCTTTAATACGATCTTTTACAACAGAAGTGTCTTTTGTAAAGACGGGATCAAACGATTTTGAATCCTTGATTCTGTCAATCTTCGACTTTAACTTCTCAATATTTACTTTATCCGGCTCTTGAGGTTGATATTTCCCGATTATTTCATCCCGAAAATAGTCAATATCGAAAATGCCTGATTGACGAAAATATCCAACCGTAAGTTGTTTAATTGTCCTATGATCACTTGGAGAATCCTTTTGCAGTGGTTTCAGGATATTTCTGTTTATTAGTGAATAGGCTTTGTCGGTGTTTTCTGTATCTGAATAAACAGGATTTAGCTCCAAAAAATCTTTATGCCAATATTCACTTTGACGTTTAGAAGAATCAGAAGTCGTAATTTCAGAAATTTCAACTTCCTGTTCGTTTCTATTTACAATAAACTGGCAGGTCTTATAAATCTGATTTTTCAGAGATAATCCTGATTGTATAACACCAGTTGCTTCGGAAATAAATTGATCATAATCTGATTTTAACAGCAAGACGAACTCTTTATTATTATGTGTTCCGTAAGCAACAATCATGACACCAATTGGTATCTGCGTATTAAGTTGCTTAATTTCTTCGTTTTTATTCTTTTCTGTGTTAGCAAGATCATTCCCTAACTCAAGGCCTAATTCTCCAATCGATTTATTCGCTGCGATACTTAGAATGCGGTCTCGTGTAGTACGCTTATTCTCATTAAATTTATACCGTCTGTCTTGTTGAGCCATTGCCCTGGTCAACAACTCCTTAGTATATTTTTCGATATTCTCTGTTTCTTGAAAATCTTTAATACTAGCGTTCCCTATATTGTTGTGTATGCATACAATTTGATAGTCTAACAGCTCCATTGTATTTAACTATGTTAGTTACATAGATTTATTAATAATTTCTTAATAGTTCTGACTGGCGACCTAGCCTATATGCGACTATAAAGAAGTTCCTATCTGGTTGAAATGTATTATCCTTTTATGGCCATTTGTCAGATTGCTTTGCATTGCATGACGCAAAATTACAAAAAAAATCTGAAAGTATAACTATTGACGCCGAAGTATTTTCACCGACCACATCTGCATACAAGGATTTGTTGTAGTCCAGTACTTCATCGACAAATGACACCCTCCCTTTTTGTTGCTCCAATTCTTGTTTGTATGTGCCGTTGAGGATACTTCGTAAGACTGGCACTGTCATCACAAAATCTTCATCAGCAAGAAGACCATTGATGATTTTGTCTATCTCCTTTTTCTTCTTGGCCAATACATTATTATATATATCAGCCTTTGG
>NZ_JBJEEX010000111.1:0-5435 GCF_051873495.1 Floccifex sp. | reverse complement strand
GTAAAAGTATATTCTAAATGACTATTAGATGAGTCAATTAGAATATACCAGGAGTATAAGTTTATGATGGATATTAGTAAATTAAAACCAGGACTAACAATTGTTCAAGATGGTGAATTATATTTAGTTCTTGATACTGTTTTCAATAAACAAGCACGTGGTGCGATGAAAGTTAAAGCTAAAGTTAAAAACTTAAGAACTGGAGCCAATGTTAATTTACAATGGAATGGTGGTTCTTCTGTTGAAGATGTTCATGTTGATAAAATTGCCGTTATATATTCTTATGATGCAGGATCTGATTTAGTATTCCTTGATTCAAATGATTATTCACCATTTGAAATTCCAAAAGAAAGATTGGAATGGGAAAAGAATTTCCTTTCAGATGAAGGTGGTTTAGAAGTAAACATTCGTTCTTATGAAGGAGAAATTCTAGATGTTATTTTACCTGATAAAGTTGCTTTAAAAATCACAGAATGTGAACAAGCAGTGAAAGGAAATACGGCAACATCGGCTCAAAAAACAGCTGTATTAGAAACTGGTTTTGAGGTAAAGGTTCCTTTGTTTATTGAAGAAGGAGAAGTTATCTTAGTTAACACAAATGATGGAAAGTACGCTGGTCGTGCATAATTAAACCTTGTCCTTGACAAGGTTTTTTAAAACAATGGAAAATTACATATTTTTTATGTATAATAATATGGAATGTTTAGGAGGTTTTTATGGCTCAATTATCAAGAAAAACAAAATATCAAGAATTAAGAGATGAAATTGAAAAAGAGGCTATGGCAACACAGACAACCTCAAAATCGGTAAAATTATCAAGAGTTCAAAATAATTCTCGTTTGTCTCATGCAAATATATCTTCTTATCCTCATGAAACAAAAGAAGTAAATTCTACTCCTTCTAATAACGAAGTAATGGATCAACTTTTAGGAGAAGTAAAACAATATAATATTGATAATGGAAATCGTTACATTGATGATACGCAAATTAATATTTTAAAACAATTGAATCCTGAATCTATTGATGCAAGAAATCAACATATTATGCCAATGGATGAAGAAGAGGAATTAGGTTCTACTATGGAAATGCCACGTAGTTCTAATTTTATGTCAAATAATTCGAGTGGAATCGTTGATTTTATGCAAAATCAAAAGTTAACGCGAATTAATCCTGTTAATACTCAACCTCAACCTGAAATCTATAATGATTTTGTTAAGGAACCTGAAAAAGTTGAAGAGGAAAAGGAAGAAAAAGAAGAAAAAATTGTATTATCAAATACAGATATCCGTGCTGATGAAAATACGGATACAGATCACTTGGATTTATTCGAACCAGGAAAATATGATTCTTTCGAATTAGATGAAGAAGAACCTTCTCGTAAATCTAAACGTAAAGCTAAAAAAGAAGCTAAGAAACAAAGAAAAAAAGCTAAGAAAATGGAACAAGAAGAATATGATGATTTACCAAGCAGTAAATTACGTATGCAATCAGAGGATTTAGAATCTTATGATGAGCCTTCTTCTAAGTCAGGAACAATTTTAAATGTTATTTTAGTTATTTTAATTATTGCTTTAATTGCTTCTATTGGATTAACTGTTTTCTTCTTATATAATATGGGATTTTAATTATGTGTAAAATTAATATTGCGATTGATGGTCCAAGTGGTGTTGGAAAGAGCACAATAGCTGATTTTCTTGCGAAAAAATATGGAATGGTTCATTTAGATACAGGGGCTATGTATCGATGTGTTTCTTACTATATTTACGTTAATAATGTAAATTATGATGATCCAATCGAATTAGAACAAGCATTAAATCAAATCACTATTCGTTTTGATGGAAAAAAAGTTTTTTTAAATGGTGAAGATGTTTCTGATGCTATTCGTACAAATGATATTTCAATGATGGCGGCCAAAGTTTCTTCATATTCAGCCGTTCGCAAAAAATTAGTTGCTTTGCAACAAGATATTTGTGCAGAAAAAGGTTACATAGTAGACGGAAGAGATATTTGTTCTGTTGTTCTTCCTGAGGCTGAAGTTAAAATTTTTATGAGCGCTTCTAGCGATGCTAGAGCAATGCGTCGTTATAAAGAATATATTGATAAAGGAATTGAATGCGATTATGAACAATTGTTAAATGACATTAACGAACGTGATTATCAAGATAGTCATCGTGCTATTTCACCTTTGAAAAAAGCAGAAGATGCAATTGAAGTTGATACATCTAATATGTCAATTGAACAAGTTGTTGAACGATTAAGTGAAATTATTGAAAATAGATAGAAAGGAGAATCTATGATTCGTGGAACTGTTGCGATTGTTGGTCGTCCGAACGTTGGAAAATCAACAATTTTTAATCGTCTGATTGGACAGCGAAAAAGTATTGTAGACGATACTCCCGGGGTGACTCGTGATCGTATCTATGGCGAAGTAGAGTGGTTAACACAAACTTTCCGATTAATTGATACAGGAGGAATCCAAATTGAAGATCAGGCATTTGCTGATGAAATTAATATGCAAGTAGATATTGCTATTGAAGAATCAGATTTAATTATTTTTGTTGTTTCTGCTAAAGAAGGAGTTATGAGTGATGATATGGCCATAGCTCGTAAACTTCAAAAAGCAAATAAACCTATTATCGTTGCGGTTAATAAAGTTGATAATGAACAACTTCAATTAGCTAGTTATGAATTCTATCAATTGGGTTTAACAGATCCAGTTTGTGTCAGCGGAGCTCATGGAATTGGATTTGGTGATTTATTAGATTTAGTTATTGAAAAATTACCAGAAAAACAAATGAAATCATATGAAGGAATTACTTCATTTTGTGTAATTGGTAGACCTAATGTAGGTAAAAGTTCATTGGTTAATGCTATTTTAAATGAACAAAGAGTTATTGTTTCAAACATTGAAGGAACGACTCGTGATGCGATTGATACGGCATTTAAAGTTGATGGTCAAGAATATATGATTATTGATACGGCTGGTATTCGTAAAAAAGGTAAAATTTATGAAAATATCGAAAAGTATTCTATTATTCGTGCTTTAAGTGCAATTGATCGAAGTGATGTTGTATTGTTTGTTTTAGATGGTGAAAAAGGAATTACAGAACAAGATAAACATGTTGCTGGATTAGCTCATGAAGCGGGTAAGGGTGTAATTATTGTTTACAATAAATGGGATGCTGTTGAAAAAGATGAAAAAACAATGGCTAAAATCGAAAAAGAAATTCGTGCACAATTCTTATATTTAGACTATGCTCCTATTGCTTTTACATCGGCTTTAACACATAGCAAAGTGAATCAATTGATTCCATTAATCAATGCAGTTCACGACAATTGTACATTGCGTGTCGCAACAAATGTTTTAAATGATGTTGTCTTAGATGCACAAATGATGAATCCAGCTAAGCCTCATTTAGGTAAACAATTGCGTATTTATTATGCTTCTCAAGTTGCCGTAGAGCCACCAACATTTGTGTTATTTGTAAACAATCCTGAGTTATTACACTTTAGCTATAAACGATATATCGAAAATAAAATACGTGAAGCCTTTGGATTTGAAGGTACACCAATTCGTATTTTAGCTCGTGCTCGTACATAGAAAGGAAGTAAATATGAAATCGGTAATTATTGGAAGTGGAAGTTGGGGGACGGCTTTGGCACAAGTTCTTCAAGATAACCACCAAGATGTTATTATTTATGGAATAGATGAAAATCAAGTTCGTGACATAAACGAAAATCATCGTAATTCAATCTTTTTTGAAGATGTAGAATTGAATCCTGAACTAAAAGCAACTATGGATATCAATGTTGTAAAAGAAGCGGACATTGTTTTATTGGCTGTTCCTACTTTTGCGATTGAATCAATTTGTCAACAAATTGATCCTCTTCTTTCTAAAAAAACAATTATTATCAACGTCGCAAAAGGGTTCCATCCAGAAACAAATGAGAGAATGTCAGAGGTTATTCGAAGAAGTATTTCACAAGATCATTTGAGTAGTGTTGTTTCTTTGATTGGACCAAGCCATGCTGAAGAAGTAGTCATTCGTCAACTTACTTCAATTGATTCTGTATCTTTAAATGTTGATGATGCTACTAAGGTTCAAGAATTATTTTCAAACCAGTATTTAAGAATTTATACAGGATGCGATGAAGTTGGTAGCGAATTAGGTGTAGCCATAAAAAATGTTATGGCAATTGCTTCTGGTATTATTGCTGGTTTAGGATATCAAGATAATACTCGTGCAGCATTGATTACACGTGGTCTTCAAGAAATGATACGCTTTGGTACTCACTTTGGAGGTAATCCGCAAACTTATATTGGCTTAACGGGTGTAGGTGATTTAATTGTTACTTGTACAAGTGTTCATTCTCGTAACTTTGAAGCAGGATATAAAATCGGTAAAGAAAATGATGTTACAGATTTTTTAGCTACGAATAAGAAAACAGTAGAGGGTGTTAGAACAGCTAAAATTGTTCATAATATCGCAACTGAAAATAATATTGATATGCCAATTTGTGAAGAGGTTTATCAAATTTTATATCAAGGAAAAGAACCTAGAACTTGTGCTAATGATTTAATGCTAAGAGAATTAAAACAGGAGTTTTAACATGTCTAAGTATGTAAATAAAGAATCTTTGAAGCAAACTTTGATGTCACATTTTAATTTAAGTAAAAGTGAATGTGGACAAATTGTTGACTTGATTTTTGAAGAAATGACGGATTGTTTAGCTCAAAATGGAAAAGTTGAAATTTCTTGTTTCGGAAAATTTGAATTGTTTGAACGTAAAGCGCGAATGGGTGTTAATCCTAAAACATTGGAATCTATGATGGTACCAACTACATTTGTTCCCAAATTTCGTGCTAGTGAGACTTTAAAGAAAAAATGTAATGAGCAATGAATTGATTTTTATTAATTGTATAGTATAATACTGTTATAAACTTATAGGAGGAATTTATGAAAAAAGTTTTAATGGGTGCATTAGCTGTTGTATTATTAGCTGGTTGTTCTTCAAGTGGTGAAACTGGAACATTCACTGGTGAAACAACTTCTGATGAAAGCGGAACTACTACAGTTGAAGTAACAAAAGAAGATGGAAAAGTAACTGACGTTTCTATCGACACTGTTAAAGACGGTCAATCTAAAAAAGAATTAGGTGATGACTACGGAATGAGATCTGCTAGTGCGATTGGTAAAGAATGGAATGAACAAATCGAATTCTTAGAAGACTATATCGTTGATAACAATGGTGTAGATGGAATCGAATTAGATTCTGAAGGTAAAGCTACAAACGAAGATGTTTTAGCTGGATGCACAATCAACATCAAAGACGTAATCGTTGCTTACAACTCAGCAAAATAGTTTTTAATTAAAGGCGGAATTAATTTCCGTTTTTTTTGTGTATTAGAATGGATTTCTTTATATTGTTGTTTT
>NZ_JBJEEX010000110.1:0-5437 GCF_051873495.1 Floccifex sp. | reverse complement strand
AATAGAAGAAAATCTTCGTTTATTTGAAGGAATGAAGAATGGTGAATTCCCAGATGGTTCGAAAGTACTTCGTGCTAAAATTGATATGGCAAGTCCTAATATCAATATGCGTGACCCTATTTTATATCGTGTGGCACGTATTCATCATCACAATACTCAAGATGAATGGTGTATTTATCCAATGTATGACTTTGCCCATCCAATTGAAGATGCCGTTGAAGGAATTACTCATTCGATTTGTACACTTGAATTTGAAGATCATCGTCCTTTATATGATTGGGTAGTTATTGAATGTGGATATAAAAATAGTCCAGAAGAATTCCCTAAACAAATTGAATTTGCGAAAATGTATGTTACCAATGTTGTAACAGGTAAACGATATATTAAGCGTTTAGTAGAAGATAAAGTTGTAGATGGATGGGATGATCCTCGTCTTGTCACAATTGCGGCTTTAAGAAGACGTGGATTCACAAAAGAATCAATTAAATTATTTATGGATTTATGTTCTGTTTCTAAATCAAATTCATCAGTAGACTATGCGATGTTAGAATACTGTATTCGTGAAGATTTAAAACCAAAAGCACCACGCATTATGGCTGTATTAGATCCAATTGAATTAATCATTGATAACTATCCAGAAGAACAAATTGAATACTTACCAGCTAGTACAAACGTTGAAAACTCAGAATTAGGTTTCCATGATGTACCATTTGGAAAGAGACTATGGATTGATCGTGATGATTTCATGGAAGAACCAGTTAAAAAATATTTCCGTTTATATCCAGGAAATGAAGTTCGTTTAATGAATGCGTATTTCGTAACTTGTACAGGATTTGAAAAAGATGAAAATGGCAAGATCACAAAAGTTCATTGTACATATGATCCAGAAACAAAAAATGGAACAGGATTTACAGCTCGTAAAGTTAAGGGAACAATTCATTGGGTAGAACAAACTACAGCTCGTAAAGTTGTAGCTCGTTTATATGAAAACTTAGTTGATGAATCTAAGGGAGTATATAACGAAGATGGTTCAATGAATTTAAATCCAAATTCATTAACTGTTGTGGATGGATATGTAGAACCTTATATCAATGAATTTAAACCAGGGGATTCATTCCAATTTGTTCGTAATGGATACTATTGCATTGATACGAAAGATTCAACAGATGAAAACTTTGTATTAAATCGTATTACTTCATTGAAGAGTTCATTTAAATTACCAAAATAATGTAGTCAATTGACTACATTTTTTTCTAGGAGGGTTATGAATTACGAATTATTTTATCAAAAAATAGAAAAATCATTTTCAAGTTATAAAACGATAATTCAAATTACTAATAAGATCACAACCTATTTAATGTATATTTTATATCCAGTGTTATTGATTCTATCAAAAGATATAAAAATACTATTTATACCTATGATTTCCTTTATATTAGTAAGTGTTGTACGAGATAAAATCAATCGACCTAGACCCTATGAGACACATCCCATTCATCCGATTATCATAAAAGACACCAAAGGACATTCTATGCCAAGTCGCCATGTATTTAGTGCTGTGATTATTTCGATGAGCTATTTATATGTGAATACAACAATCGGAATTATTCTACTTTTGATATCATTTATATTAGGGATGATGCGAATCATTGGTGGTGTACATTATATAAGTGATGTTGTAGTGGGGTATGTGATTGGTCTATTATGTGGTTTATTATATTTTATGTAAGATGTCATTGACATCTTCTTTTTTTATGGTTTAAGATGAAATTAGAAAAATCTACCGAGTGGTCAATTTATGAAAAATAATAATCGAAAACAAGAAATAATAGAAAGTTGTATCCATCTCATTTGTGAAAAAGGATTGGATTTATCATCGATGCAGATGATTGCCGATGGAGTTGGAATCTCAAAGGCAACACTTTATTTTTACTTTGACTCAAAAGAAGCTTTATTTAAAGAAGTCTATCATTATTGCCATCAATTAGACGTAGAAGCATGTAATGCTGGATTAGAAAACATTGATAGTGCAATTGAATGTCTTTGTGTTCGTTTTGATAATATTGTGAACTATTGTATCAATCATCCTTTAGAAGCCAAAGTAGAAGTATTATATAGTTCAAATCCCAATACGAGTTCACTCATTGAAAGAGATGACTTTATTCGTGATATAACTTCAATTTTAAAACAAGGAATTGAAAAGAAAGAAATAAAAGATATGCCAGAATGGTTATTAGCGGAATTCTATTACGGAATGACCAAGAGCATGTATATGAAATTTATGAATAACCCTGATTTGTGGCAAGTGGAAGAAATTCGTAATAATTGTTACGAAATTATTCGTGATACATTTGGAAATAAAAAGACGAAAGGAGGATAACATGTCAGATTTATTTTCAGAATTAAAAATTGGTTCGATGACTTTAAAAAATCGAACATTTATGTCACCTATCACATTAGGATACGATGATCCAAGTGGAAATCCATCATCAAAGGAAATCGCGTACTGGACGCGAAGAGCTCAAGGAGAAGTCGGATGCATAATAACCGATGTAACGAGTGTAGATCCCAATGTTCCTTATTTAGGAAATACATTGTGTTTTCGAAGTGAACAATCTATTGCGGCTCATAAAGAATTTACCGATAGGATTCATTCCTATAATTGTCGCGTGATTCCACAATTATCACATCCAGGACCAGAAAGCATTTCTAGCTTTATGGGAATTACACCTTTAGCACCAAGTGATGGTTATAATTCAATGGGACAAAAAGTAAGAGCCATTTCGATTGATGAGATTCATCACATCACAAATCAATATGCTCAAACAGCTTTAAACATTAAAAAAGCTGGATACGATGGCATTGAACTACATTGTGCCCATGCCTATATGTTGTTAGGATCGTTTTTAAGTCCTAGACGAAATAAAAGAAATGATGAATATGGTGGGTCTCTATTCAATCGTGCTCGTTTCTTATTTGAGGTCATTGATGCGATTAAAGAAACATGTGGAAAAGATTTTCCTATTATTTTACGTATTTCCGGTAGTGAAAAAATTGAAGGAGGAAATACTTTAGAAGATACGAAAACACTTGTTCCATATCTAATTGAACATGGAATTGATGCTTTTGAAATCAGTGGCGGTTCTCAATATGAAATGCCAAATAAAATTATGCCATCTCATGGGGAATCACAAGCAAGTAATTTAAAAGAAGCCATTGAAATTAAGAAAATCAGTAGTGTTCCTGTTTTACTTGTAGGTAAAATCAATGAACCACAATTAGCTCGTGACTTAATGAATGAAGTGGATGGAATTGTGATTGGTCGTGCCCTATTAGCTGACCCAGATTTTGTACTAAAGACCAAAGAACATAAAGACGAACAAATTGCACCATGTGCTGCATGTTTAGTGGGATGTGTTGGTCAACAAAGTAAACGATTACCTGGTTCATGTGTTATGAATCCTTTTGTAGGTAAAGAAGATCAAATGAAACTAGAACCAGCTCAAACTATTAAAAAAGTTGCTGTGATTGGTGGAGGAATTGCAGGAATGGCCGCTTCTCGTTATGCACAAATGAGAGGGCATAAAGTCACTTTATTTGAAAAGAGTAATGAATTAGGTGGACAAATTAATTTGGCAAGTCTTCCTCCTCATAAACAAGAACTACAAAAATGGATTCAATATTTGAAAAAAGAATTAAATCGTTTAGATGTTGAAATAAAATTGAATGTGGAAGTGGATGAATCTATTTTAAATGAAGACTATGATGCTTACATTGTCGCAACGGGTTCTAATCCAATATCATTACAAAAGGGAAAAGAAATCTGTACGGCTCATGAATATTTAAAAGGAGACTTCCCAATCGAATCAGGAAACGTATTAATTGTTGGTGGTGGAATGGTTGGCCTTGAAACGGCTCTATCTTTACAAAGTCGCGCACCACAAACAAATATTACGGTAATTGAAATGGCACCTCGTGTAGGAATGAATGTAGGACCAGCTAACTTGGTTCCATTGCTTCAAGAATTAAAAGCAGAATTATTAACGGATACTAAATTAGAAAAATATGAAAATGGACATGCGACATTAAAACATAAAGAAGAAATGATTGTTAAAGATAATATTGACTATTTAATTTATGCGATTGGATCGAAATCAAATCAAACTTTATATGAAAAAATAAAAGACAGTGTAAGTGAAATTTATTTGATTGGGGATGCATCAAATCCTGCACAAGCACTGGATGCTACAGCCCAAGCAGTGCAAGTTGCACTTACAATTTAGGAGGAAAAATTTATGTATGATTTATTATTTTCACCCATTAAAATTAGAGGATTAGAATTAAAGAACCGTGTGGTTATGGCGGCCATGGGAACGCATGAAAGTGCGGCAAGTGAAGATGGAAGAAGTGTAACCGATAAGTTGATCGCGTATCATGTTGCCCGTGCTAAAGGAGGATGTGGATTAAATACAGTAGAAGTTACTGCAATTGACAAAGCAAGTTCTCCTCATGGTTTCCTTTCTATTGCGGAAGATAAATATATTCCCGGATTAAAAAAATTAAATGATGCGATTCATGAAGCCGGTGGAAAAACATGCGTGCAATTATGGCAAGGAGGATTAGCAGTTGCCAGTGATAAAACAGCTGAAATCTTATTACCAGATTCAATGCCTTTATCGCCTCAATACACAGTTCCTGCCATCAGCAATGAAAGATTATTACAAGTGATTGAAGAATTTGGACAAGCGGCTCGACGTGCGGTTGAAGCAGGTTTTGATAGTGTGGAATTCCATTGTGCTCATAATTATTTACCTCATTCTATGTTGTCAGGGGGATTAAACCATCGAACGGATGAATGGGGAGGAACACAAGAAAATCGTAAGAAATTCCCATTGGCTTGTATTAAAGCTATTCGTGAAAATATTCCTGAGGATATGCCTTTGTTTATGAGAATTGACTGTCAAGATGATATGCTTCCGGGAGGACTAACAATCGAAGATGTAATTGATTTTTGTAAAGATGCTAAGAAATTAGGAGTGGATGTATTAAATGTATCACGTGGAAATATTATGACAGCTGCAACGATTTATGAAGTAGCTCCATTAGATATTCCACATTGCTTCAATGTTGAAAATGCCGCTCGCATTCGTTCAGAAACAGGTATGATCACAATGCCTTGTGGTCGTATTAATACCCCAGAATTAGCACAACAAATTCTTGAAGAAGATAAAGCGGATTTAGTTGTTATGGCACGTGCCCAATTAGCGGATCCTGAATTCTGTAATAAAGCCAAAGCAGGTAATATAAATTCTATCAAATATTGTTTAGGATGCGATCAAGGATGTTATGATTACTTTACGGCTGCTTTATATAATCCGAATGTTGAACATATTTCTTGTATGCGAAATCCTGCGGTTTTAGAAGAAGAAACAATGAA
>NZ_JBJEEX010000109.1:0-5665 GCF_051873495.1 Floccifex sp. | reverse complement strand
CTTTTTATTCTTTTCCATTCCAGCAATATGTACACATTTTACAATGATCCAATCCAACTGAATCCAACATATCATCTAAACGATGATAACGAAGTGAAGTGAAATTTAATTTTTCACAGATTTTATCAACCATCTTTTGATATTTTTCACTATCTGGATCAGCGTATTCTTGTAATACTTCCATTGGAACATTTTCTTGTCCTTCTAATTCTTCAATCACACGACGCGCAATTAATTCGTGTTCTGAAGTTGATCTTGAGAAGTTCAAATATTTACAACCAAATAATAATGGAGGACAAGCAGGACGAATATGAACTTCTTTTGCCCCACTTTCATATAAGAATTCCGTTGTTTCTCGTAACTGTGTTCCACGAACAATCGAATCATCAATTAATAATAATTTTTTCCCTTGAATTAATTCATGAACTGGAATTAATTTCATTTTCGCAATTAAATTTCGTTTTGTTTGAATGGTTGGCATAAATGAACGAGGCCAAGTTGGTGTATATTTAATAAACGGTCTTGAGAAAGGAATTCCAATTTCATTGGCATATCCAACCGCATGAGCTGTTCCAGAATCGGGAACTCCAGCAACTACATCAACTTGTAAACCAGCATCTCTTCGTGCTAATAGTTTTCCACAATTGTAACGCATTTCTTCAACGTTTACGCCTTCATACGTTGCAGATGGATATCCATAATAAACCCATAAGAACGTACAAATTTTCATGTCAGAACCTGGTTGAACAAGTGTTTGACATGAATGGTCATCAAAACAAACGATTTCTCCTGGACCTAATTCTCGATCCAATTCATATCCTAAATTTAAAAACGCAAAGCTTTCAAACGTAACACAACGAGCATCGTCTTTTTTACCTAAGATAACTGGTGTTCTTCCGTGTTTATCACGTGCTGCATAGATTCCTTTTGGTGTCATTAATAAAAGGGATAATGATCCATCAATGGTATCCAACGCATATTGAATTCCTTCAATCAAATTATCTTTTTGATTGATTAAAGCGGCTACTAATTCTGTCGCATTTACTTCTCCATTGCTCATCTCAAAGAAATGAGTACGATGTTGTAGAACATTTTCTATAATCTCTTGGGTGTTATTAATTTTACTGACAGTTGTAATGGCATACGTTCCATGAATCGAACGAATTACGATGGGTTGCGGCTCATAGTCTGAAATACATCCAATTCCCATTGTTCCTTCTAATTCATTCAAATCGTTTTCAAATTTAGTACGGAATGGGGAATTTTCGATGTTATGAATCGATTTGGTGAATCCTTGCGAACCATAAGTTGCCATCCCTGCACGTCTTGTTCCTAAATGCGAATGATAGTCTGTTCCAAAATAAAGGTCAAATAGACAGCTTTCTTTTGAAGCAACTCCAAAAAAACCACTCATAAAGTCCTCCTTATATTTTTTATATGTATATTATTATACTCTATTTTTTTAAAGATTTGAAATTATGTTAAAATATTCTAAATAAAAAGGAAGTGATTTTATGTGGATTTATATGGCCCTTCTTTCCAGTCTTTTTGCCGGACTCACATCTATCTTTGCCAAGTGTGGTATTAAGAAAACAGACTCTGATGTAGCTACTGCCATTCGTACCATTGTCGTCTTTATTTTTGCCGGTATCATGGTAAAAGAATTTACCAGCATTGATTCTAGATCATTATTATTTTTAATTCTATCCGGTATGGCAACAGGAGCCAGTTGGCTGTGTTATTTTAAAGCTTTATCAATGGCCGATGTGAATAAAGTCGTTCCTATTGATAAATCAAGTGGTGTCTTAACAATTATTTTAACGATTCTTTTCTTTCATGAAACCAATCATTTATTCATTAAAATCATTGGAATTATTACCATTTCTATGGGAATTTTTATGATGATTGAAAAGAAAGATGTTGTTTCTAAATCCGAAAAAGGATGGTTTATTTATGCCATTGGATCTGCACTATTCGCTGCTCTTTGTTCCATCTTAGCTAAAATTGGTATATCAAACATCGATTCAAACTACGCAACCTTTATTCGTACCGGTGTTGTATTAATCATGGCTTGGTTCATTGTCTTTTTAAAACACAAACAACAAGAAGTTAAACACATTGATAAAAAAGAGCTATTTTTTATTTGTATCTCCGGACTATCTACGGGAGCTAGTTGGTTGTGTTATTACTATGCGATTCAAAATGGAATTGTATCCGTAGTTGTACCCATTGATAAATTAAGTATTGTCGTATCTATTGTATTCTCATCACTTGTATTCAAAGAAAAACTAACTCCAAAATCATTCATAGGCCTTTGTCTAATGGTATTTGGAACAATATTAATGGCACTATTCGCATAAAAAAAGAAGGATTTTTTTCCTTCTTTTTATGTTTTAAGGTCTTCAGTAGAAACATTCTAGGCTATCCCCAATGTAAAATTAAATAAATTATCACACCAGTTAACAGTCCTAGAACACCTATAATGCTTATTCTCTTTTTACTCATAATCAATAACAATTAACCTCCTCGTATATATTTTAGAGCATTCATTTCAAATCAAGTTAATAACACTAGTGTAAACAACAAATTCTAACGTACGTTTTGTACTTATAATATATGTTATTAATCACATTAATTCAATACACTTAATAAAAACTTAATGTTTTTTTACAATCGTTTTAACATTTAGTAATAATTCCCTTATAGAAATCAACGGCTCCTGGTAAAGAAGAAGTTTCTACGCATTCATTTAATCCATGCATACCCTTCATTTGTTCTTTTCCAAATACAATTGGCGCAAAACGAATACAGTTTTCGGATATTTCTTCATAGAAACGAGCATCCGTTCCTCCAGTCATTACATATGGACAAGTTGGTAAGTCTTTAAATACATCATGAACAACTTGCTCAACATAATGAAACGCATCGGAATGAATATCCACTGGTGGACAATAATCATATCCATCCACAATTCTCATTTCCAAATCATATTTTTTGGCAATGTTTTCCACAACTTTATTAGATTCATTCATGCCTTGATGAGGGGCATAGCGTAAGTTCGCAATTAATTTAGCTTCTTGTGGCAATACATTGTATCCACTTGAACCCGACTGCATAGTGAATGCCATTGTAGTTTTAATTAAAGCAGTTCCTTGAGCAGAAATAGAAGGCATTAATAATTTCAATAAAGGTTTAAATAACCATAAATTCCCAAACAATAATCGCATATAAAACGGACAATAAGGTGCTAGTGTTTCAAACATGGCTTTAGCTTGGGGAATAAATTCTTTTTTAAATGGATCATGTTTTTCAATATCTACGACAAACTTCGATAAACGGGCAATGGGTGTATTCTTTGATGGATAACTTGAATGCCCTCCATTGGAATGCGCCGTAAATTCTAAGTTTCCTTGCCCTTTTTCTACAACACCAATCATCGCAAAGTTTCCTTTACATCCACCGATTGGTTCATTGACAATGGCTCCTCCTTCATCAACAACTAACCAAGGTTTAACTCCTCTTCTTTTTAATTCATTGACTAATTTAGGACAACCATCTCCACCAACTTCTTCGGTACAACTTGAAGATAGATAAATATCTTGTTGCGGAATATATCCTTGTTCTAATAACTCTTCACAAGCTTGGAAGAAAGCCATAACCGAACACTTTGTATCACAAGCACCTCTTCCCCATACTTTTCCTTGTGATATTTCACCAGAAAAAGGATCACGTTCCCAATTTCCATCAGCCGATACAACATCTTGATGGGACATTAGAACAATCGGTTTATCACTTTGTTTCCCTGTCCATTTAAATAATAAGTTTCCATCAATCTCAGTTTTTTCCATATGCTTGTGCACAAGCGGAAATTGTTCTTCCAATATTTTATGAAAACCTAAAAACTTTTCTCTTTGGTTTTCTCCTTTTACACTGATTGTTTCATATTGCACCATTTTCGATAAAATAGTGGCATATTTTTGTTCACGAACCTCATCATGTTTTGATTCAAATGTTGATGTTTTGGGTTTAATAAATAATAGTGTTCGAATGATCGCAATCAAAATCAACCCTAAAACAATTCCAAGAATTCCTAATAAAACTTTAATCATTTTTTATTTCCTTTCATGTGTGAATACAATGTTAAGCCAATCGCAATAGCTCCACTTGGAATGACAATAAAAGACACAGATCCAAGTAAAGATGGTACCAATACAAATAAAAGCGACACAAACATTAACGTAATACCCGCTACTTTTAAATTACTACGATAATATTTATATGCCATAGCTCCAAATAAAGCAGGTACCACATTATCAAATGCTGGTTGTAATACGGGTGATTGTAGAATAGGTTGAAGCGGAATCATTAATAAAACACCTAGAGCAATTACTACAATCGTCACAAGTGAACTTGTGGCAATGGATAAAGTCGCAATGATTTCACTTTCTTCACTTCCCGCTTTGGCTTGAACGATATCACGCGAAGTCATGGCACATGGTATTTTCATATTAATTAAATTACCAGTAATAAAAGCTAAATAAGTTCCACCTGCTCCAAGCATTGGTGTATAAATCAAGTATTCCGCTATACAACTAACAATGTAAACCAAGCCTACCGATAAAAAACACTTTCCTACTGCACTTAAATCTGGCATCGCATCTAAAATGAATCCCATCACAAATGGCACGGCAATAAAGAGTGCTAAACAAATAACTGTACAAATTCTTCCATAGAAATGGGTTTTATTATTATATTTTTCAAAGATTTCTTTTTTATTCATTTTATATCACCATCCCAAAAATAATAGCACTGGCCATAGCCACTAACATCGAACCCGCAATTGAGAAAGAATCCACCCAGTCTTGGTGTTTCTTTTCTTTTAGATAAATAAAGAAGGCTATCGTAATCGCTGATACAATCGCAACTAAAATCGGGATGATGTCTCCTTTAAACGAAAACATTCCTTTACCAGAAATAAACGATCCTAAATAGCTTCCAATATAAGCGGATACCAATCCCACAAACATCGCATTCATAGCTTTATCTCCAAAACCAGCTAATGAAGACTTCTTTCCGTCTTCTTTCTTTTCTTTTTTGGTTGTGTATTTTTTAGTGAAAAGAACCGCAAATACCATTCCCCAAATAATACATACACTCATAACTAAAGCAATGGTTGTGAAAGCTTGAGCAGTCATATGACTTGCGGATAAACTTTCCAATCCAACGGCTTCGCTCGCTGCTTGGGCTACTTGGGTTTCATAGTGTAGAGCACCTACAACTGATAAACGAAGCCAAGGAAGTGGAATTCCTAGGGCTCCTGAAAGAGCAATAACACCTAATAAAATCCCAATAGAAGGTAAAACAGAAAACGTAGCGCTTGAGGTAATGGCTTGTTTCAATTTATGTTTGTCCATACCAATGGCAAGTCCGGCTTTATAGGCTCTAACCATAAATAGAATACATACACATGCCACAAACAAAATCACAATCCCAACTACTAAATACATAGAAGGACTGTTTAATTGATTCATAATATTGTTCATAATATCTTTCTCCTTTTTTCTATTATACCAAATAATAAAAAAAGACATTCTAATCACTTAAAATGTCTGGCCCTCTAAATTAATGCGTGGTTGTGGTGGGGCTCTAAAGTCTTGCGTGGCGG
>NZ_JBJEEX010000108.1:0-28826 GCF_051873495.1 Floccifex sp. | reverse complement strand
AAAATCTTTTGGTTTATAATTTGTGATGTTTGATGTGTTCATACAAATACCTCCATGAGTATATTTAAACACTTTTAATAACGTTTAGAAATATTTTTAATTACTTAAAAAACCTCCTAAATAATATCAAAATGCTTTAAAGCATGATAAATTCCATCATCTTTAACATCTAAAGTCACATAGTCACTAACTTGTTTAACTTCATCTTTGGCATTTCCCATGGCAATTCCAATACCTGTATACATAATCATAGAAGCATCGTTTCCACCATCACCAAAAGACATTGATTCATCGATAGAAAAGCCATAGTAATCGAGTACATGTTGAATACCAATTTCTTTACCACCATGTAAAGGAATAATATCACATGCTTTATCCCACCACCTTGTGATTTGTAAAGAATGACAATTATGAAGTAATTGTTTATCTAAAGAAGAATCAGTAGATACCATCATTTGAAAAACAGGCTCTTTAATTGTTTCATCAAAGTTTTGATCTACTTCTAAATTTTGAGAAGCAAATGTGAAATAATAATCCAATAAGTCTTCATAATAATTCGAACAAAGTTTGTGTTTTGTTGCGATAGCTAATGGTTTATTTAACTTGTCACAGTTTTGTTTAACTTGTAGAACTTCACAAGGATTTAAAGAATTTTCATAAATAACTTGTGATTGATTGTAACAATATTGACCATTGAAAGAAACAACACCATCAAATTCAATATCAAATTCAGGAATCACAAAATTAGGACGTCCTGTAGCTAAAAAAATCTTTATTCCTTTTTGACGGCATGCCAATAAAGCTTCTTTGGTCTTGGTTGATAATTTAGTTGTTCCTAATTGTACAAGAGTACCATCAATATCAAAAAATATAATTTTTACCATGTATCCTCCGTTATTTGATTTAATAAATCAATTATATCTTTTTTTTTAGAGTTGGTGTAAAGTAATTACATGACAACATTAAAAAAATTTATAAATTACTACAAACCTTATAAAACAATTTTTATTTTAGATTTAATCTGTGCTTGTTTAATTTCCATCATTGATTTATTGTTTCCTCTAATTTTAAATTATTGCACAAATACTTTATTTATTGATAAACAAAATATTTTATCTATTTTACCTTATTTAGCGCTTTTCTTACTTATTTTGTATACAATACGAGCTCTTAGTAAATATTTTGTTTCTTCACAAGGACATATTATGGGAGCTAAGATGGAAAGAGATATGCGAAATGATTTATTTGATCAATACCAAAAACTTTCTTTTCGTTATTATGATGAAAATAATACTGGGGTTATGATGTCAAGAATCACAACGGATTTATTTGATATCAGTGAGTTTGCTCATCATGGACCCGAAAATTTATTTATTTCTTTTTTGAAAATTAGTGGATCATTTATTATATTGATGTCTATTTATTGGCCGCTTGCTCTCATTTTACTTGTGATTACCATTGCGATGGGCATTTTTTCTTATTTTAATAATAAAAAGATGCGAGCAACTTTTGATGATAATCGAAGAAAAATTGGAGAAGTCAATGCATCGGTACAAGATTCATTAAGTGGAATTCGCGTTGTACAATCATTTACAAATGAACAAGTTGAAAAAGAAAAATTTGATTACTCTAATAATTTGTTTTTAGAATCGAAAAAGAATAATTATCGTGCCATGGGAATCTTTCAATCAGGAAACAATTTCTTCCAAGGTTTATTATATGCGAGTGTTTTGATTTTTGGAGGTTATTTTGTTGCTCTAGGAAATCTAGAAGTGATTGATTTAGCTACTTTTGCCTTATACATCGGTATATTTATTTCTCCTATTGAAGTTTTAGTGGAATTAACGGAAATGTTTCAAAAAGGTATTTCAGGATTTAGACGATTTGAAGAAGTTGTTTCTTTAACACCGGAAATTAAAGATGAAAAAGATGCGAAGGAATTAAAAGATGTAAAGGGAAATATAGATTTTAATCATGTTTATTTTCAATATAATCAAGATGAAACACTTTTACAAGATGTTTCTTTATCGATTAAAGCGGGAACAAAAGTAGCTTTAGTTGGTCCTTCTGGTTCAGGAAAAACAACAATTTGTTCATTGATTCCACGTTTCTACGATGTAGATCAAGGTGAAATATTAATTGATGGACAAAATATTCGCTCACTTCAATTAAAGTCACTACGTCAAAATATTGGGATCGTTCAACAAGATGTTTATTTGTTTTCGGGAACAATTGCTCAAAATATATCGTATGGAAAAGAAAATGCTTCTTTTGAAGAAATTGTTGAGGCAAGTAAAAAAGCAAATATCCATGATTTTATTCAGTCTTTACCAGATGGATATGATACATTTGTTGGTCAAAGAGGGGCTCGTCTTTCAGGTGGGCAAAAACAACGCATTGCGATTGCACGCGTATTTTTAAAGAATCCTAAAATTTTAATTTTAGATGAGGCAACAAGCGCTTTAGACAATGAAAGTGAACAAGTTATTCAAAATAGTTTAGATGAATTAGCTAAAAATAGAACTTGTATCACCATTGCTCATCGTTTATCCACTATTAAAAATGCCGATGAAATTCTTGTTGTGGATTCCCAGGGAATTAAAGAAAAGGGAACACATGAAGAGTTAATGAAAATAAATGGTTTATATGCGAAATATTATCAACTTCAATTTGAAAAACGAAGTTAGATTGTATATAATCGCTATGGTAGTTCAAATAGATCTATTGACTATTATGAATAAATTACCAAATTAGAATTTACATCGTATTCATTTTGAAACGAAAGTAGGAGGGTAAAAAAATGAACAAGAGAAATTCAAGTGTAAAGTTTATGACACAGTTATCGCTTTTGATTGCGGTAGAAATTGTCATGAAATTGATTGGACTTGGAATGGTACCCATTGGACCGCTAAAAATGTCTTTTCTAACAGTTCCAGTAGCGATTGGAGCAGTTGTTTTAGGACCAAGTACGGGAGCAATTTTAGGGTTTGTGTTTGGAATCATTAGTTTCTATGATGCTTTATCAGGAGCAAGTGTTATGACATCAACATTCTTATCAATTTCACCAGTCCACACATTTATTTTATGTGTTGTGACAAGAACGATTATGGGATGGTTAGTTGGAATGATTGCTCAAGGTTTAAAAAAAGGCATGAAGGGAAATGCACGATATTTTATTGCTAGTTTCTTTGCGCCATTTTTAAATACGGTATTTTTTATGGGATATATTTGCATCGCCTTCTATAATACCGATTATGTACAAGCTTTATGTTCTTCACTTGGAGCAACCAATCCTTTAATGTTTGTTGTTTTATTAGTTGGATTACAAGGATTGATTGAAGTTTTAGCTTGTACAATTGTTGGAGGAGCTTGTAGTAAAGGAATTGATGTTGTTGTGAATAAATAAACTTAAGGGGACTTATTCTCCTTTTTTTCATTGAAGAATAATATAAATAATGTTAAAATTTAATGGATGAAAGCGTTACAACGCTTTGCTTAGGAGGAATTATTCATGTTAAAAGGTATCGCGGCAAGTGCTGGTGTGTCTGTAGCAAAAGTATATAAATTGGAAACACCACAAGTTGTCATCGAAAAAAAGACAATTGAAGATGCTGATAGTGAAGTTGCAAAATTCGAAGCAGCTTTAGAGCAAACTAAAAAGGATATTGAAGGAGTTAAAGAACGTGCAGCTAAACGTTTAAGTGAAGAAGAATTAGCTGTATTTGACGCTCACTTAATGATGGCTGGGGATCCAGATTTACATGATCAAGTAGTAGCTGCTATCAATAATGATAAAGTAAATGCAGAATATGCTGTAGATAACTATGCAAATATGGCATGTGCAATGTTTGAAACATTAGGTGAATACTTTAAAGAAAGAATTGCCGATGTTAAAGACGTTACATTCCGTCTAAAATGTAACTTATTAGGTGTTGTTATTCCTGATTTAACTTCTATTTCAGAAGATTCAGTTATCGTTGCACACGATTTAACTCCATCTGATACTGCACAATTAAATGAATACGTTAAAGGTTTCGCTACTGAAATTGGTGGTAAAACTTCTCACTCTGCAATCATGGCTAACTCATTAGAAATTCCTGCCGTTGTAGGTTGTGCTGGAGTATTAGATGCATGTAATACAGGAGATATCATTGCCTTAGATGCATTAGATGGTGAAGTTGTTATTAATCCAGATGAAGAAACGGTAGCAAAATATCAAGCTAAAGCAGCAAAATACTTAAAAGAAAAAGAAGAATTAAAAGTATTGAAAAATGAAGCTAGTATCACTAGTGATGGACACCAAGTTGAATTAGCTGGAAATATCGGTGGATATGCTGATGTTGAAGGTGTGTTAAAAAATGGTGGAGAAGGTGTAGGGTTATTCCGTACTGAATTCTTATACATGGGTTCAAAAGATTGGCCAACTGAAGAAGAACAATTCCAAGCTTACAAACAAGTATTAGAAGGAATGCAAGGTAAAAAAGTTGTTGTTCGTACATTAGATATCGGTGGAGACAAACACTTAGATTACTATGATTTCCCTGAAGAAATGAACCCATTCTTAGGATACCGTGCTATTCGTTTATGCTTAGACCAAACAAATATTTTCCGTACACAATTACGTGCTTTATGTCGTGCTTCTGTTTATGGTAAATTATGCATCATGTTCCCAATGATTGCCACTGTTCAAGAATTCAAAGATGCTAAAGCTATTTTTGAAGATGTTAAGGCTGAATTAATTGCTGAAGGTGTTGCTGTTAGCGATGATATCCAAGTTGGTATGATGGTTGAAATTCCAGCTGCTGCTGTATTAGCTGATCAATTTGCTAAATATGCAGATTTCTTCTCAATTGGTACAAACGACTTAATCCAATATTCAATGGCTGCTGACCGTATGTCACAAAAAGTATCTTACTTATATCAACCATTTAACCCAAGTATCCTTCGTCTTGTTAAGATGACAATTGACGGAGCTCATAAACATGGTAAATGGGTTGGAATGTGTGGAGCTATGGCTGGAGAACCAAAAGCTGTTCCAATTTTATTAGGATTAGGATTAGATGAATTCTCTATGAGTGCTACACAAATCTTAAATGCTCGTAAACAAGTTAAATCAATTACTTTTGAAAATGCACAAAAATTAGCTGCAGAATGTGTCACAAAAGACACTGCAGATGAAGTATTACAAACAGTAACTGCTTACATGGGTGAATAATCTGAAGGACTCGCATGAGTCCTTTTTTTTGAAAGGTGGTTTGTTATGGAATTAAGTGTTAAAAGAAAATTTAATGGGGATTTTAATGAACTTCCTACAGGTACTCTCAAAAAACATCCAAAAAGTAAAAAATTAACACAAGAAGATGATTTCAATAAACAAGGATTTAAAGTTGATGCGATTGCTTTGGTCTTGTTGGTTTTTTTATATGCGCTTATGTGTTTAAGAATTAAAGCATTAGCTGAATTTATTAATATTGGAACAATCTTATCTTTAGTTTTTTTGATTGTACATGAATTCTGTCATTCGCTTGTATTTTATGGAAAAGTGAATATGTATCTTGGTATGGGATTGATTTTTGTTAGAGGAAATGAAGAAATGAATCGTAATCGGTACATTTTTATGAATTTATTCCCGAATATTTTATTAGGACTTATTCCATATTTAATTTTTATGAGTAATCCTTCTCATGTGATTTTGGGGACTTTCGGTTTATTTTCACTTGTCTTAGGAATCGATGATTACTTAAATGTTTATCATGCTTTAAAGCTTCCTAAAAAAGCTAAAATCTTTATGGATAAACAATATACGTATTGGTATGAATGATATGGAATATTTAGATGTTGTTGATGAACTAGGAAATCCTACAGGTCAAATTGTAGAACGTACAATTGCTCATGAAAAAGGGATTCGCCATCGTACCAGTCATGTATGGATCATCCGTAAAAAAGAAAAACTTGAAATTTTGTTGCAGTTACGCAGTAAAGAAAAAGATTCATTTCCTTCTTGTTTTGACATTTCCACAGCTGGTCATATTCCAGCAGGTTGTTCTTATGTTGAAAGTGCTATTCGTGAGGCAAAAGAAGAACTTGGTATTGAAATAGATGAAAAGAAATTGATTTATTGTGGCAAACAAAATAGAGAATTTAAAGGTGAATTTCATGGGAATGTATTTCATGATGTACAGATTTCCAATGTGTATTGTTATTATTTAGATCAAGATCAATTTACAGTTCAAAAAGAAGAAATTGAAAAAGTTGTGTGGATGTCTTTTGATGATTGCGTGAATGGAGTAAAGCATAATTTATTTAATAATTGTATTTTTATGGATGAATTAGAATTAATTGAAAATACATTAAAGCAAATTTCGCTTGAAAATTATTTGTAGTTTGATAAACTATTAATACATGCAATGAATAGAAGGAGTAATCTTTTTGAGATTGTAGAGAGCTTCTGGTTGGTGAAAAGAAGTATTAAGGAAAGATGAAGGTAGTCTAGGAGCATATTTTCTGAACTTAAGTAAGAAAATACGCACACACAGCGTTATGTGAATGAAGTATAAAATTAGGTGGTACCACGTCAAGCACGTCCTTTTGTGATGTGCTTTTTTATTTTTTAGAAAGGATGGAAGAGTATGACGATGGATGCAAAGTATGATCATTTAAAAGTTGAAGATGGTATATACAAAACATGGATTGAAAAAGGATATTTTACAGCAGGTGATTTAACAAAAAAACCTTATTGTATCGTAATTCCTCCTCCAAATGTTACAGGAAAATTACATTTAGGACATGCTTGGGACACAGCTTTACAAGATATTTTATGCCGTTACAAACGATTACAAGGATATGATGTTTGTTGGGTAGCTGGTATGGACCATGCCGGTATCGCAACACAAGCAAAAGTTGATGCCCGTCTTCAAGAAGAAGGTATTTCTCGATATGATATTGGGCGTGAAAAGTTCTTAGATCGTGCCTGGGATTGGAAAGAAGAATATGCTGCAACAATTCGTAGTCAATGGGCTAAATTAGGTTTATCGCTTGATTATTCTCGTGAACGATTTACTTTAGATGAAGGATTATCAAAAGCGGTTCGTAAAGTATTTGTTGATTTATATAATGATGGATTAATTTATCAAGGGGAAAGAATTATTAACTGGGACCCTCAATTAAAAACCGCATTATCAAATATTGAAGTAGAACACAAAGAAATTATGGGTCACATGTACTATTTCAAATATAAAATTGTTGAAAATGGACAAGAATTAGTTATCGCAACAACACGTCCTGAAACAATGTTTGCGGACCAAGCTATTTTTGTTCACCCTGATGATGAACGATATAAAGACATTGTGGGAATGCATGCGATTAACCCTGCTAATGGGGAAGAACTACCTATTATGGCAGATGACTATATCGATATGAGCTTTGGTACAGCTGTCATGAAATGTACACCAGCTCATGACCCTAATGACTTTGCCTTAGCAAAAAAATACAACTTAAAAATGCCAGTATGTATGAACCCAGATGGAACAATGAATGAAATGTGTGGTAAATACGCAGGTATGGATCGTTTTGAATGCCGTGATGCATTAGTAAATGATTTTAAAGAAGCAGGTGTAGTGGATCATATTGAAGAACACATGCACCAAGTAGGACACTCACAAAGATCGGGTGTTATTGTTGAACCTTACTTATCAAAACAATGGTTTGTTCGTATGAAACCTTTAGCTGAAGAAGTATTGGCAAATCAACAAATTGAAGATCAAAAAATTAATTTTATCCCAAATCGTTTTGAAAAGACATTTACACAATGGCTAGAAAACATTGAAGACTGGTGTATTTCTCGTCAATTGTGGTGGGGACATCGAATTCCAGCTTGGACAAACAATGAAACGGGAGAATTATATGTAGGAATGGAAGATCCAAAAGATCCAGAAAACTGGACACAAGATGAAGATGTTCTTGATACATGGTTCTCATCTGGATTATGGCCTTTCTCAACATTAGGATGGCCTGATGATACTCAAGATTTAGAACGTTATTTCCCTAATGATGCATTAGTTACTGGATATGATATTATTTTCTTCTGGGTTGCACGTATGGCATTCCAAACACGTTATGCGATGAATAATCGTCCATTTAAAGATGTATTAATTCATGGATTGGTTCGTGATTCACAAGGAAGAAAAATGTCAAAATCACTTGGAAATGGAATCGATCCAATGGATGTAATCCAAGAAAAAGGTGCCGATGCTCTTCGTTGGTTCTTGACAACTAATTCGTCTCCAGGAATGGATTTACGTTATGATGAAACAAAAGTAGATGCAGCTTGGAACTTTATCAATAAAATCTGGAATGCAGCTCGTTATGTAGAAATGCAAATTGGTCAAGAAAAGCCTGAACTAGATCTTAATAAAATTAATTGTTCTGACAAATGGATTTTAAATCGTATGAATGAAACAATTAAGAGCGTAGAAGAAAACATGGAAAAATATGAATTCGGAATCGCTGGAAATGAATTATATAGTTTCGTTTGGAATGATTTCTGTTCTTGGTACATTGAATTATCAAAGGCAACTTTATATTCAGAAGATAAAGAAGCAGTTGAAACAACAAAAGCTGTTCTTTATACAGTATTAAAGAATATCTTAATTTTATTATCACCATTCATGCCTTTTGTCACAGAAGAAATTTATATGTCACTAGCACATGATAAAGATAGTATTAACTTAGAAACTTGGCCAAAAGCAGTTGAATTCACATATACTGAAGAAGAAAAATATCAAATGCAATTATGTATCGGTTCTATTCAAACAACACGTGAAATCAAAGTTGATTATGGTATGAAACCAAGTGAAGACTTAGAAATTTGTCTTTCTCAACCAGTTTCTGATGAAATCAAAGCCATTATCAAGAAAATGTGTCATGGAATTGTTATCGGTGAAATCAATTCAGAGGATGTATTATCTCGTACCGTAGAAAATTGTGTTTTAACAGTGGCAATGGATAAATTAATTGATTTAGAAGAAGAAAAAGGTAAATTAGAAAAAGAAATTGCTCGTCTTGAATCAGAAATCAAACGATGCAATGGAATGTTAAATAATCCTAAATTCGTTTCTAAAGCTCCTGAAGCCAAAGTAAATGCAGAAAAAGAAAAATTAGCGGATTACTCTAATAAATTAGAAATCTGTAAAGCACAATATGCTGATATCTTAAAAAAGATGAATTAATTGAAAATGCCATCTACAAATAGTGTAGATGGTATTTTTATGTACAAAAAAAGCAGGAAATCCTGCTTTCTATTCTTGATCCATTTTTTGACGATATAAACGACGTCTTTCAATAGCTGTTAAACCTTTTTTACGAATACGAATCGCATCTGGTGTAACTTCTACTAATTCATCATCATTAATCCATTCTAAAGCTTCTTCTAATGAGAAAATTCTTGGAGGAGTAAGTAACATAGCTTCATCACGTCCACTTGAACGAATCGCTGTTAATTTCTTGTTCTTTAATGGATTGACATCCATATCAATGTTTTTAGAACTTTCTCCAATGATCATTCCTTCATAAACTTCTGTTTGAGGACCAATGAACAATGAACCACGTTCTTGTAGATTCCATAGAGCATATGTCATGGCTGTACCCGTTTCAGTTGAAATCATAGCACCTTGCATACGTTGATTGATTTCACCTTTATATGGTTCATATCCACAAATACGACGAACTAATGTTCCTTCTCCATGTGTATCATTGATAAATTCTGAACGGAATCCTAATAATCCACGAGTTGGAGCCGTATAAGTGATTTTGTCATATCCATTTTCTTCTTCTAGATTGACCATAACCCCTTTACGTAAGTTTAATTTATTGATGATTGTTCCTTGATATTCACTTGGAGCAATACATACAACTTCTTCAATTGGTTCGACTTTAACACCATTTTCATCTTCATGTAAAATGACTTCTGGTTTTGAAACAGCTAATTCATATCCTTCACGGCGCATATTTTCAATTAAAATTGAAATATGTAATTCACCACGACCACTAACTTTAAAACAATCAGCTGATTCTGTTGGTTCAACTTTTAAGCCAACATTAACTTCAAGTTCTTTTTCAAGACGTTCTTTTAAGTTACGGCTTGTTACATATTTACCACTTTGACCTGCAAATGGACTTGAATTGACATGGAAGTTCATTGAAAGTGTTGGTTCTTCAATTGGAATTTGTTCCATTGGTTCAACATGATCAACTTCACAAATTGTATCTCCAATATTGATATCTGGCATTCCAGCTACAACAACAATATCTCCACTATGTGCTTCACTTACATTTGTTCTTGATAATCCTTTATAAACAAATAATTTAGACACACTTTCTTTCTTTTGTAGTCCATCTTGATTACAACGAACATATTGTTGACCTTGTTTTAAAACACCATTATAAATACGACCAATTCCTAAACGACCAATATATTCATCATATGCTAATGCACTGACTTGCATTTGTAATGGTTGATCATCTAAATCAGGATATACATTACAATGTTTTAAAATAGTATCAAATAATGGGTCAATGTTGTCAGATGGTTCATCTAATGAATATTGAACAATTCCTTCTCTGGCAATTCCATATAAAATAGGGAAATCTAATTGTTCATCATTTGCGTTTAAGTCTAAGAATAAATCATAAACTTCATCAACAACTTCTTCGGCTCTTTGATCTTTTTTATCAATTTTATTAATTAATAAAATTGGTTTTAAACCAATTTCAAGGGCTTTAGATAATACAAATCGAGTTTGTGGCATTGGCCCTTCAGATGCATCAACTAATAAAATTACAGTATCGACAGTACGAATAATACGTTCAACTTCACTTGAGAAGTCAGCATGTCCTGGTGTATCAACAATGTTGATTTTTACACCGTTATGTATTACCGAACAGTTTTTGGAGTAAATTGTGATTCCACGTTCTCGTTCCAAGTCATTTGAGTCCATTACACAATCGACAACTTCTTCATTGTTACGAAAAACATCACTTTGTCTTAAAAAAGCATCAACTAGTGTACTTTTTCCCGCATCAACGTGAGCGATAACGGCTATATTTAAAATTTTTTCCTTTTCCATTGATTGCCTCTTTCTATTCGAAAACCGATGATATTATAAAGCAACTCTTTAAAAAACTCAATCCATTATGTTATAATAAATAATCAAAAAAAAGGAGAAAACAAATGCAAGTCAGATATTTTAGAGAATGGTCAAATAATTTAAATCGCATGATGGAATATAAAATGTATGGACATGCTGGTAAGCTATGTTTAGTTGTTCCATGTCAAAATGGTCGTTTTTTTGAATGGGAAGACCGTCATATGTTTGATTTAGTCAGTGAATATATTGATGCTGGACAAATACAGTTTGTTACTTGTGATTCCATTGACGAAGAAGCATGGTCAAGCCATGGTTCAACTTATGATCGCATGCGTAAACAAGAAAGCTGGAATAATTATATAGTGAATGAACTAATTCCAAGTGCTTTAAGTAAAGCGGGATTAGACATTAATTCTACTTGTATGATTACAGGAACAAGCTTAGGAGCAAGTCATGCCGCTAATTTAGCTTTCCGTTATCCATATCGTTTTGATCAATGTTTAGCTTTATCAGGACTATATGATTTTGAACCAAATTGGTATTACGATGATTATCGTGATGAATATTCTTATAATAATAATCCATGTGCGTATTTAGCTAATTTAGATCCAAACCATCCTTATGCAAACAAATACAACGAAAATCAAATTATCATTTGTTGTGGACAAGGGAATTGGGAACAAGAAGGATTGGAAACGGTATATCGTTTAAAAAATATTTTAGAGGGAAAAAATATACATATTTGGTTTGATATTTGGGGAAAAGATGTTTACCATGACTGGCCTTGGTGGGAAACACAATTAAAATATTTTATTCCAAAAATGATTGAGTGGACAAAATAGTCCACTTTTTTTTATAAAAAAAGTGGGATATTATCCCACCAACATTACGTCTGATATATTTGCGACTTCTTCCATCAACATTAGCTTGATTCCTTCGCTGAAATCAGCAGCTGCCATCATACATCCAGCACATGCACCTCTAAATGCGACGTATACAACAGCATTTTCGTCAACTCCTAATAATTCAACATCTCCTCCATCGTGTTGAATATAGGGACGAATATTATCTAAACAAGCTTCAATGGCTTTTTCATCGGGTAATAATCTTTCTTCTGACATAATCTCATCTCCATTAGTTGATAGTTTAAACTAATTTTTAAGGCTTGTCCATTGAAAACCTTTATTTTTATGTTGTATTCTTAAAATATGGTTATAAAACAAGATGGAATTTATACGCATGTATTATCGGAAAATATATCTGAATTTGATAAGAATAATATAATAATATATTCACAAGAGCCTTTAAAAGTAAATTATGCATACAATGGTTATTATAATTGTCCGTTTGAATGGAAAAAAGAAAAATTTGTTTGTGTAGATTTATCATGTAATAAATCTTTTGATTTTGATCATTTACTAAAATATCGTACTTTTTGTATTCAAAATCATTGTTCATTTATATTCTATAAAACAAGTGAATATTTAAAAGTAAATGGGAAAATGTATCATATTGATTCTACAAATCAAATAGCACAAGCAAGAAAAGCAAATATTGATTTTATTTATTATCCGATTTTTGATAGGTTATTGAAATCAGAATTTCGTAGTTCTTTTCATTTAAATAAAAAAGACATTCAATATATTCATGAAAAGGGAATTCATTGTATTAAACAACATGCCTATGATTTTGTGAAACAAAAATTAAAAAACAAATTGGAAAATGATGGTAAACAAACGCCAATGAAAGGACATCCTGTATTTAAGGCTATGCATGCTTGTGCTTGTTGTTGTCGAAGTTGTTTGTATAAATGGCATAAAATTGAAACTGATCACGTTTTAAATGAGAATGAAATAGATTATATAGTAAATGTATTAATGTCTTGGGTTGATATAGAGTTAGCTAAGACAAACTAAAAAAACTATTTAATTTTCTTGCAAGTCTTTAAAAAAAACAAAAAAAACAATATAATAAACATGTATGTGAATATAAATAATAAGGAGGAAGTTTTTATCATGCCTAGAGCAAGAAAATCGATGGATGGTAATCAGGCTGCCGCTCATGTTGCCTATGCGTACACAGAAGTTGCTGCAATTTACCCTATTACACCATCAAGTCCAATGGCTGACTTCGTAGATCAATGGTCTGCTGCTGGATTAAAAAACATTTTTGGTAATCAAGTTGTTGTAAGTGAATTACAATCAGAAGCAGGTGCTGCTGGAGCCGTACACGGTTCATTAGCAACAGGTGCTTTAACTACTACATTCACTGCATCTCAAGGATTATTATTAATGATTCCTAACATGTATAAAATCGCTGCTGAACAATTACCTTGTGTATTCGATGTATCAGCTCGTACAGTTTCTACACATGCATTAAATATCTTTGGAGATCACTCAGACGTTTATGCTTGTCGTCAAACTGGTTTTGCTATGTTATGCGAAACAAACCCTCAAGAAGTTATGGACTTATCTCCAGTAGCTCACTGTGCTGCTTTAGAAGGTAAAGTACCATTCATTAACTTCTTTGATGGATTCCGTACTTCTCACGAAATTCAAAAAATTGAAGAATGGGATTACGAAGATCTTAAAGAAATGTGTCCAATGGAATCTGTTAAAGAATTCCGTGAACATGCATTAAACCCAGAACACCCAACTATGCGTGGATCACACGAAAATGGTGATATTTTCTTCCAACACCGTGAAGCATGCAATAGCACATATGATGCTTTACCAGCTGTTGTTGAAAAATACATGGGTAAAATCAATGAAAAATTAGGAACAAACTATGATTTGTTCAACTACTATGGAGCACCAGATGCTGATCGTGTAATCGTTGCTATGGGTTCAATTAACGATGTTATTGAAGAAGTTATCGATTACTTAACAGCTAAAGGTGAAAAAGTAGGGGTTATTAAGGTTCGTTTATATCGTCCTTGGTCATCTAAACACTTATTAAAAGTATTACCTAAGACAGCTAAGAAAATTGCTGTATTAGACCGTACAAAAGAACCAGGTTCATTAGGAGATCCTCTATACTTAGATGTAGCTACTACATTACGTGAAGCAGGATTAAATGATATCGTATTAAATGGTGGACGTTATGGATTAGGTTCAAAGGATACTCCTCCTTCAAGTGTATTTGCCATTTATGAAGAATTAAAGAAAGAAAATCCAAGACCTCGTTTCACAGTAGGTATCGTGGATGATGTTACAAATCTTTCTTTACCAGAAGTTAAACCAGCTCCAATCACTTCAACTCCAGGAACTGTAGAATGTAAATTCTGGGGATTAGGTGGAGACGGTACAGTAGGTGCTAACAAGAACTCTACTAAGATTATCGGTGACCACACTGATAAATATATCCAAGCTTATTTCCAATACGATTCTAAGAAAACAGGAGGAATCACAATTTCTCACTTACGTTTTGGAGATAAACCAATTCGTAGTCCATACTACATCAACCAAGCTGACTTCGTAGCTTGCCACAACCCTTCTTATGTTGTTAAAGGATATAAGATGGTTCAAGATGTTAAACCTGGTGGTGTATTCTTAATCAACTGCCAATGGTCTGACGAAGAATTAGAACAACATTTACCTGCAGAAGCTAAAAAATACATCGCAGATAACAACATTCAATTGTATACAATCAATGCCATTGATAAAGCAATTGAAATTGGTATGGGTAAACGTACAAATACTATTTTACAAGCTGCTTTCTTCAAATTAGCTAATGTTATGCCAATTGATGAAGCTGTTGACTATATGAAAGCTGCTGCTAAGAAATCATATAGTAAAAAAGGTGATGCTGTAGTTGAAATGAACTACCGTGCAATTGATGCTGGTGTTGATGCTACTCATAAAGTTGAAGTTCCTGCTTCATGGTCTAACCCTCAACCAGATGCTGCTAAACCAGAATTAACTGGACGTGAAGCAACTGTTAAGATGGTTAAAAACATCATGGAACCAGTTAACATCATGGATGGAGATTCATTACCAGTTTCTGCATTTACAAACAATGCCGATGGACAATGGGAAACAGGTGCTTCTGCTTACGAAAAACGTGGAACAGCTGTTACAGTACCTGCATGGGATGCTGCTAAATGTATTCAATGTAACCAATGTGCATTCGTATGTTCACATGCTACAATTCGTCCATTCTTATTAACAGACGCTGAAGTTGCTGCTGGACCTGAAAATATGGTAGTAGCTGATACTAAACCAAAAGCTGGTGAATACAAATATATCATGAGTGTTTCACCATTAGATTGTATGGGATGTGGTGAATGTATCACTGTATGTCCTACTAAAGCAATTGAAATGGTTCCTCAAGCTGATCAAGCTGACCAACAACCAGTATTCGATTACTTAGTAGCTAACATTTCTAAGAAAGATTCTGGATTTGCTGATACAACAGTTAAAGGTTCTCAATACAACCAACCATTATTAGAATTCTCTGGTTCATGTGCTGGATGTGCTGAAACTTCATATGCTCGTTTAGTTACCCAATTATTCGGTGAACAAATGTATATTTCAAATGCTACAGGATGTTCATCAATTTGGGGTGGACCTGCTGCAACAAGTCCTTACACTGTAAACAAAGATACTAAGAAAGGACCAGCTTGGTCTAACTCATTGTTCGAAGACAATGCTGAACATGGATTCGGTATGGCTTTAGGACAAAAAGTATTACGTGAACAAGTAATCGAAAAAGTTGCTGGATTAGCTGAAAATGGTTCAGAAGAATTAAAAGCAGCATTTGCTAAATTCTTAGAAACTAAAGATGATACTAAAGCAAATACACCTGCTACAGAAGCATTAGTTGCTGAAATCGAAAAAGTTGATTCTCCATTAGCTGCTGAAATCCTTGAAAAGAAAGATTACTTAGCTAAGAAATCTGTATGGATCTTCGGTGGAGACGGATGGGCTTATGACATCGGATTCGGTGGATTAGACCATGTATTAGCTTCAGGTGAAAACGTAAACGTTATGGTATTCGATACAGAAATGTATTCAAATACTGGTGGACAAGCATCTAAAGCATCTAACATCGGTGAAGTATGTCAATTTGCTGCTTCAGGTAAAGAAATGAAGAAAAAATCATTATCTGAAATCGCAATGAGCTACGGATATGTATATGTTGCACAAATCGCTTTAGGAGCTAACCCTGCTCAAGCTGTTAAGTGTATCGCTGAAGCCGAAGCTTACAATGGACCATCATTAATCATCGGATATGCTCCATGTGAATTACATGGTATTGCTAAAGGTGGTATGAACCACTGTCAAGACGAAATGAAGAAAGCTGTTAGTGCTGGATACTGGAACTTATTCTCATTCGATCCTTCTAAGAAAGAAAAAGGTCAAAATCCTTTCACATTAACTTCTAAAGAAGGTAAATGGGATGAATACCAAGCATTCTTAAATAACGAATCTCGTTATTCACGTCTTGTTAAACCATTCCCTGAAAGAGCAGAAAAATTATTCGCTAAGAATGAAGAAGCTGCCAAAGAACGTTGGGAACACTTACAAAGACTTGTTGAATTATATAAATAATTAAAAGGTCGAAGAGCTTGTAGAATTCTACAAGCTTTTTTTTTATAATAGAAGCGGTGAGTGTTATGATGAAATTTATGTTTGACTGTGACGATACATTATATGATTGTCAATGGCCATTTAAAATGGCCGTAAAAGAAATTCTTCCGGAATTATATTGCGATGATTTATCCGATTTTTATCATTTATATCGCAAAAAAGGCGATGAAATGTTTGATCAAGTTCAAGATGGAACTTTGGATCCATTTACGGCAGGAATTCTTCGCATCGAAAATACTTTAAAGGCTATGAATCTAAGTATTTCAAAATCACAAGCGGAAAACTTTCAAAAAGTATATAAAGAATATCAATATAAAATTCATATGGACCCGGCTTTAAAAAATTATTTAATGAAGGAAAACTATGAATATGCGATTCTTACAAACGGGGAAAATCAACATCAAAGAAATAAATGTCATTCTTTGTCTGTTTGTGATTTTGTCGATGAAAAAAATATTTTTACTTCTTCACAAATTGGATTTGCTAAACCTGACATAAGAGCTTTTCAATTTGTTCTAGATCAAATGAATGAAAAATATGAGGATTGGTATTATATTGGTGATAATTATGTGAATGATATGGAAGGTGCTAAAAAAGCAGGCATGAAAACGATTCACTTTAATCGTCATAAAAATATAGAAGGACCTTGCTCTGATTTTGTTGTTTATAACGAATATGAGTTAATTCAATTAATGGAAGACTTAAAACATTTTAATCTTTAATTTTTTATGATATATTTAATGTCTGAAAGGAAGAATCTATGTATATTTCAACTATTCATGAATTTAATTCATTGGAAAAATTAAAAACAAATGGAATTGATGGAATTATTATTGGTATTCCGCATTTTTCAATTCGTTGTTGTAATGTTGTTCCTTTAAATGAAATAAGAAAATGGAAAGAAAAATGCCATGAATTAAATTTAAAACTATATATTAATATATTAAAATTTGTACACGAACAAGAAATTCCTTTATTAATTCAAACGCTAATGGAACTAAAACAAATTGCAGTGGATGGAATTTATTTTGCGGATGAAGGTGTTTTATTTGAAGCTAAGAAATTAGGAATGGAGCATTTGTGTGTATATCAACCTGAAACGTTAATTACTAATTCTTATGATATTGATTTTTATATGTCACAAGGAATTCAGTCAGTAAGCTTAGCTCATGAATTATCAATTGATGAAATCAAAAAAATTGCGAATCGCAATAGTCAGTTTGAAATCTTGATTTCAGGTTATTATTCTATTTTATATTCAAGAAGACCATTAATCACAAATTATTGTGAAGAATTAAATATACCAAAGAATAAGTCTTGTTATGAGATTATTGAACAAACAAGACAAGGAAGAATGCCGATTCTTGAAGATGAAAATGGTACATATGTTTTTAGTGAAGAACCAATGAGTAGTTTAGAACTTATGGATCAATTAAAAGCATGTCATATTAATAGATTTAGAATTGATTCTATATTTAAAGATGATGATTGGACGGTAAAAGTAATTCAATCTTATTTAAATGATGGTCGATTTGTTGAAGGATCAAATAAATGGTATTATCAAGAATCAATTAAGAAAAAGGAGAAAACATATGAATAAAATAGAATTGTTAGCTCCTGCTGGAAACTTAGAAAAAGCTAAAATTGCGATTTTATATGGTGCGGATGCGGTTTATATTGGTGGTAAACAATTTTCTTTGCGTTCACGTGCTTCAAACTTTGATATAAAAGAAATTAAAGAACTAGTTGACTTTGCGAATATTCACAATTCACATGTTCATGTAACCGTGAATATGTTGCCACATGAAAATGATTTAGAAGGATTAAAAGAGTATTTATTGGAATTAGATAAAGCAGGAGTTCATGCCATTATTGTTGCTAGTCCTGCTATTATGAAAATTGCTAAAGATTTACATGTACACTATGAAGTTCATGTTTCAACTCAGCATTCATCGACGAATTCAAGTGCAGTTCGTTTTTGGAAAGAACAAGGCATGGACCGTGTTGTGTTAGGAAGAGAATGTGAATTAGATCAAATTCGTTCGATATGTGAAAAACAAATCCTACCAATTGAGGTATTCATTCATGGAGGAATGTGCATTTCTTATTCAGGTCGATGCGTTTTAAGTAATCATTTAACTTTGCGTGATGCCAATCGTGGAGGATGTGCGCAAAGTTGTCGCTGGAAATATCATTTGATGGATGGAGATTCAGAAATTAGTAATCCTGATAATTTATTTTCGATGTCTTCTAAAGACTTACAAGCGGTTGATTATATAGAAGATTTTATTAAAATGGGCGTCGTATCATTAAAAATTGAAGGAAGAATGAAGTCGGCTTACTATTTAGCGACTGTGGTTTCGTCTTATCGTCATTTAATTGATTATATATATGAACATGGATCGGCTTCAAAAGAAATTATTGAACAAACAAAAAAAGAAATTGCCAAAGCTGAAAATCGTCCAACGGGACCAGGTTTTTATCAAGGAATTCCAGATCACAATGTACAATTGTATCAAGAACACGATGAAACAGTAACACAAGAGTATGTGGCGTTTGTATTGGATTATGATCAAAATACACATGTGGCAACCATTCAAGTAAAAAATCATTTTGTTCCGAATGGATATTTTGAAATTTTTGGTCCTAATATTTGTTCAACTAAAATTTATATAGGAAATGTATATGATACAGACCATGAAATGGTAGAAGTTTGTAATAAACCAATGCAAATTGTAACGACAGTCATTGATGAGAACGTTGAACCAATGGCAATGATTCGTAAAATTAGATAGAAAGAGGTATATATGAAGTTAAGTAAAAGTTTCTTTTATACATTACGTGAAAACGCACGCGATGAAGATAGCGTTTCAAGTAATTTATTAGTTCGTGCTGGTATGATTAAAAAGACTTCCAATGGAATTTATATGATTATGCCAATGGGTAAAAAAGTTTTATCCAAAATTGAAAATATTATTCGTGAGGAAATGGATGCCAAAGATGCTCAAGAATTATTGATGCCTGCTTTGATTCCAGAAGATGTATATGTTCAATCTGGTCGTCGTGAAGCATTTGGTTCTAATATGTTTTCTTTAAATGATCGTTATGGAAAAAAATATGTTTTAGGGCCAACTCACGAAGAATTATTCACTGTAGCAGCAAGTATGGATGGAAAGAGTTATAAAGATTTCCCATATAATTTATATCAAATTCAAACAAAATATCGTGATGAAACACGTCCTCGTTTTGGTTTAATTCGTGTTCGTGAATTTATTATGAAAGATGCTTATTCATTTGATATTGATGAAAAAGGATTGGATGAATCATACCAAAAAATGTATGAAGCTTATTGTCGTATTTTTGATCGTTTAGGATTGAATTATAAGATTGTTAAAGCGGATACAGGAGCAATGGGTGGATTGTTATCAGAAGAATATCAAGCCATTAGTCAAATTGGAGAAGACATTGTTGTTGGTTGTGAAGGATGTGATTTTTCAAGTAACTTAGAAATTACGGAAGTAATGGATGTTATGGAAGATGATCCTTCTCAAGAACTTGAAAAAGAAGTTGTTTATACACCAAATGCGAAAACAATTGAAGAAGTAGCTGCTTTCTTTGGTAAAGAAGCAAAAGATTTTGTGAAAACGTTGTTATACAACGTTGATGGAAAAATTATTGCCTTCTGTATTCCAGGAAATCGTGAATTAAATGAAACAAAAGCATTAAAAGCATTACATGCCAATGAAATGGAAATGGCTTCGTTTGAAGATGTAGAACGTGTAACACATGCTCGTGTTGGTTTTGCAGGTCCAATTGGAATTGATTGTCCAGTATATATGGATTGCCAAATTAAACATATGAAAAACTTCATTGTAGGAGCTAATCAAAGTGATCACCACATCAAAAATGTAAATTGTAGAGATTTTACACCGGTGGCAACATTAGATTTATGTCAAGTACAAGAAGGGGATGTATGTCCAGTTTGTGGTAAAAAACTTACTTTTGATCATGGTATTGAAGTAGGTAACTTATTTAAATTAGGTACTAAATATTCAACTAGTATGGATTTATTATACACAGATCAAAGCAATCAATTACAACCAGTTTGGATGGGATGCTATGGAATTGGTTTAGAAAGATGTATGGCTGCGGTTTGTGAACAACATCATGATGAAGCAGGTATTATCTGGCCAGAAGAAATTGCTCCTTTCAAAGTAGCAATCGTGCAAATTTCTGATAAAGATGAAACACAAACTAAGGTTGCGAATGATTTGTATAATAATTGCATTTCAAAAGGATATGATGTATTATTTGACGATAGAAAAGAAAGACCTGGAGTTAAATTCAAAGACATTGAATTAATTGGTGTTCCTTATCGTTTTACAATTGGACGTAAAGCCCAAGATGGTATTGTGGAATTTGTTTCACGATATGACAATGAGAAGAAAGAAATGAGTATTGAAGAAGCTATTCAATTTATTGATGAAAAATATAAATAGAAAGAAGGATTATTATGTACAGTGATGCAACGTTTTCACGTACTTCACAACATTCTTTAGTTGTGACTTTTGCATGGATGGTAGTCGGATTATTGATTAGTGCGATTACTTCAATTGTATTTTTGGCTTCGGGATTAGTTTATTATGTATTTACCTCTAGATTCCTATCAATTGCCTTAATGCTTGCTCAAATTGGAATTGCGATTTATTTTAGCTCTGTATTAAGTTATGCTAGTTCAGGAAAACTTAAAGGATTATTTGTTCTATATGCCATAACACTAGGAATTTCCTTAACACCGATTTGTCTTTCCTATGGACTAGGCACAATTAGTTTGGCTTTTATTGTGACAGCTATTTATTTTGCTTGCTTGGCTGTTGTAGGTATGACAACTAAAAAAGATTTAACTAAGCTAGGAACGATTTGTTTGTCAGGATTGTTCGCATTGATTATTACACAAGGATTATTGGCACTATTCAGAATTCCAATGTCAACGCGAATGATTTGTATGATTGGTTTACTTTTGTTTACGGGTATCACTGCATGGGATATGAACCGATTAACAAGGTTATCATCGTTTTCAATGGTTGATCAAGATCGTTTTTCTATTTACATGGCGTTAGAACTTTATTTAGATTTCATTAATATTTTCTTATATATTTTACGTTTATTAGGAAATAGACGAGATTCATAGACTGATTTTATATCAGTCTATTTTTTTAAAAAAATAATAAAAAAATGCTTGCATTATGATATCCATTTAGCTATAATAATTAGGCAGTTAGTCAACTGCAAAACAAATAAATCAATAAATGGTTCCGTAGCCAAGAGGCTAAGGCAATAGACTGCAACTCTGTGATCATCGGTTCGACTCCGATCGGAACCTCCATATTGATGGGGTCGTGGCGGAATAGGCAGACGCAACGGACTTAAAATCCGTTGGTGGTAACACCGTGAGGGTTCAAGTCCCTCCGTCCCCACCATTTTGATTGAGACAAGCGAAAGTTTGTTTTTTTTATTTAGTTGAAAAAATTTAAAATTTTTTCAACTTTTTTTTTACAAATTTAAATTTTTGTCGAATATATATAATGGAGGACATAAAATGAGAATAAAACGACGGTAGAAAAAAGAAACAAATGAATATTAAGGAGGATTTTATGATTATTAAAAAATTAATTCCTTTATTAATGATTTTTCTTTTATGTATTCAATTTGTTCCTGTCTATGCCAAAGACAATTTAAATCTAACCAATTACGATGCAACCAGAATTACTTCTGATGAACAAGATGAAATATTAAACGACTATAAACGAGGAAATAAAGATTTATATTTAGAACAAAGAAAAGAGATTGCCAATCAAATCAATGCCATTGATTACGTCGATGAACAATATTTCATTACGGATTCATTTTATGAAGAATACAATTCAACATCAATGTTGATACCACTTGGAGCATCTATCTTAATTAATCCAGATAGAAATTATTCATCTGGCATTTCAGGCGTTTCCTTATACGCATCAGATCCTGTCATTAATTATTTTTGGGAAAGTGCTCTTGTACAAATTCCTACTAACTATGGAACCGCAACTTTAACTGGAGGAGTATGGGAAGTTGATGGGCATTTAGCTTTTTGTGGACAAGCAAACTATGCAGCTCCTAAGGCTGGATATGTAATGAATCCACCAATCAAAGTTGAGAATAATGATAACTTAAGAAAAGTACTGTACTATGGTTATAAATGTCCAAGTGATCGTATTACTCAAGCCGTTGGTGGAGATATCAATAAAGCAGCTTGTATTACGAATGAACTTACATCTTATGCATACTCAAATACAACGATAGCAGGAACGGCAACAGGTGGTAATCATATGGTTGCTAGACAATATTCGTGGATATTTAAATTACCATCTCCACCAGAAAATTTTAGTGTTTACGCTGTTACAAGCAAGAACACAGGTATTAATTGGCAAGGAATCTCTACTAAGTGTCAAACATTGATTTATTATCAATTCGAAGAAATGGGAACACTAACACTTCAAAAAAATTCTTCAAACCCTTCCATTGAAAATGAAAACTATTCTTTATTAAATGCAGTATATGGAATCTATAGTGATGCGAACTGTTCAAATCTTATAAAGAAAATCACACTTGATACAAACCCTAAATCCATTGAATTACTTTGTGGTACGTATTACTTAAAAGAAATAAGTTCACCGAGTGGGTATTTACTTAGTGATAAAAAAACGAAGATTGAAATTTTAAATAAACAAACAACAGCGATAGAAGTTGAAGATGAACCTATTACATATTCTTTTGATTATTTATTTATAAAAAAAGATAAAAATAAAGATATCCCATTATCTAATGTTCAATTTGAAGTAAAATTCTTTGATAAATTAACAAATGAATGCTTAAAACAATGGATTTTAAAAAGTGATGAACAAGGAAAAGTAATTCTTGATGAAAGTCATAAAGTAAGTGGAGATAGTTTTTATACTCAAGATGGTATGAATGTTTTACCAATTGGTTACATAACAATTCAAGAGCTAAGTACTATTGATGGATATATATTGAATACAGAAAAAATCGAAAAACAAATTAATGAATCATTCCAACCATTTGACATACTCAATGAAAAAAATAGTTTAAAAATCATTAAAACAGATGGGGAAAATGATATGCCTTTAGCAAACGTTGAATTTGAACATACATTTGGAAATCAAAAAGAGATTTTAAAAACCGATGATAATGGTCTTATTCAATTAGAAGGATTACCAAAAGGAAAACATACACTCAAAGAAACAAAAACAAATCAAGGATATGAATTATCAAATGAGATTATTGAATTTGAAGTTAAAGAAGATGGTCAAATTTTTTATGAACAAAATGTAGTTACATCTATAAATATCAAAAATAACATTCTTCCTTTTACAATTCGCATAAAAAAAGTAAATGAACACAATCAAAGCCTAAAAAATGCGCAATTTACTTTGTATGATGATTCAGATTGTAAAGAAGTCGTTGATGTTCAATACTCAGATGAAAATGGATTCTGTGAGTTTAAAAATTTAAAAAACAATGAAGATTATTATGTAGTAGAAACAAAAGCACCAGATGGATATGAAAACAATGAAAATATCATTGAAGTAATTATCGATGCTTTTCCTCAATATAATTACTACAACATTTTAGTTAATGGAGAATATACTTCCATAAACGAGAACACACATACGATTACATTAACCATTGCGAATAAAGAATTAGTCTTCTTGCCAATTACAGGGTCTATTGGTCAATTAGGAATGATTGTATGTGGTGTCTTATTAATGATTTTAGTTTTAAAAAAAGGAGAAAACAATGAACAATAAAAAAATATTTAAAATGTTTGCGATATCAACAATGGCCTTAGCCTCTTTCACAACAATAAGTGCTTTAAGTCCTTCCATAACACTTTATGCCCAGGAAAATACAGTTACAACACAAAATGGTGTTGCGAACTTTAATCAAGGTCAAGCTTCTATTGTGATTAAACCTAATAAAAATCAAAGCCTAGTCTCAAAACAATTTCGTTTATATAAATTATTTGATGCCAAAGTGACAAGTAATTCTGTGAACTATAGTTTTAATGAAACATATAAACAAGCTCTACAAAATGTAGTGGGATCAAAACTATCTAAAGAAGCTAGTAAAGTATCTGAATATGAAGTAATTGATTATATTCAAACGATGACAGATAACAGTAATGAATTGCGTTTATTTGTAGAAGAACTAAGAGACGAAATTGTTTCTTTGAATTTAGATGGAACTTTAATCAATGTAGTAGATACACAAAGTGATGGTTCAATTCGTTTTGAAGGATTAGCACAAGGATATTATTTAACAGATGAAGTCACAAATGTACAAAATCAACATAGTGCAGCATCATTAATTATGCTTGAAACAGCTTCTCAAAGTGCTACGATTCAAATTAAATCAGATTACCCAACAATTACTAAAAAAATCAAAGAAGACGATAACAATATAGGATGGAATGATATTGCGGATTTTGAAATTGGACAAAATGTTCCATATAAATATGAAACCTATGTTCCTGATATTATGGCGTATAAGAGCTATAAAATGGCTTTTCACGACATTATGGATGAAGCCTTAACCTTTGATGCCAGTTCAGTAAAAATCACAATAAGTGACGCTTCAAAGAGCTATACACTTACTTCTAAAGAAATGAATATCAGTGAAAATGTGAATAACGAATCCTTTGAGGTTACGATTGATGATATTAAAGAAATTGTAGATAGAGAATTCACAAGTGGGGTATATGGACAAACTGTTACTTTAACATACCAAGCTACATTAAATGATAAGGCAAGCACTCGTACTGGGCGTGCAGGATTTGAAAATAAAGTTCGTTTGGAATTCTCAAATAACCCAGACAGTGATGGTTCAGGAAGTACTGGATTAACACCTTGGGATACTGTTGTTTGTTTCACATTTAAAATGAATGGATTGAAAATCGATGATGAAAACATCAAGTTGGAAGGGGCAAAGTTCCGTTTATATAGAGATGAAAATTGTACAAATGAAGTGTATTTAAAACAAGGTGAAGGACAATACATTGTAATGAATACAGATCATGTTGATTCTACAAAAGCTGTAGAAATGATTTCAAATAAAGAAGGAGTCTTTAATATTAGTGGATTAGATCAAGGAACATATTACTTAAAAGAAACCCAAGCTCCAGATGGATATCGACAATTGAAAGATCCAATTAAAATTGAAATTACACCAGAGTATTGTACAAATCGAAATGAATACATTGAAAATCAGGGAAGTAGCGACCTAGTATTAAAAAATTTAAGTGCGAATGCCACAATTAAACAATTCTATAATGGCTCTTACAGTGAGTCTGAAGATTCTTTACAAACCAATGCCCAACATGGTTCCTTTAATTTAAGTGTTGAGAACCAAGAAGGAAGTAGTTTACCAATTACAGGTTCAAATACTGTAATATTTATGTTGTTGGCTGGTTGTGGCTTAATGATTTTAAGTATGAAGAACCGTAAACAAAATGAAGAATAAAACCATAAATCGTTTTATTTTCTTGATGGGATTTTTACTTTGTATGTATCCTTTATTTTCGTCTATTTATGATCAGCACCAACAAAATAAAATGATTTCTACTTATTTTACATCAGTAGAACAATTTAGTGATGAAGATTTAACACAACAAATAGATGAAGCAAGACAATACAATGAAAATTTGTATAGAGGATATGTTGTTTCTGATTATGAGAAAATTATGTGTTTGACGGATAATGGTATGATTGCGCAAATTCAAATTCCCTCCATTAATGTGTCGCTGCCAATCTACCATGGAACTAGTGAAGATGTCCTTTCTGTTGGCGTTGGACATCTTCCTTCTTCCTCTTTTCCTGTAGGTGGAATCAATACCCGTGCTGTTTTAACAGGACATAGAGGCATGGCAAGTGCTAAATTATTTACGCGGCTGGATGAACTTGAAATCAATGACTATTTTTATATCAATGTAGGTAAAGAAGTATTAGCTTACAAGATTATGGAAATTGAAGTTATCGAGCCAGAACAATTAGAAAAGTTATCGATTGTAGATAATGAAGATTTAATATCATTGGTAACTTGTACACCATATGGCATTAATACGCATCGCTTGGTTATAACAGGGAAGCGTACACCATATTCAAGGGAAGCGAAGACAAAGACAAAACATATGTCATTAAGAGAATCTTTATTTGTTTTAATTCCGATTATTTTATTAATTCTATACTTTTTAAAAGGGAAAGTTTATGAGAAAAAGAATTGTACTTAGTATTTTATTTTTATTTATTGTTTGTATACCTGTTCAAGGGCAATCTAAATCATTTTTGACAATTGATTATAAAAATCATGAAGATGTTCAATATGGTTTAAAACAATTTGCGTATTATGATAGAAATCAATATATTTCAAAAGATACTGATATTGATTTTAATAAGTCAATGACTTCTTTACAGCAAGAACAATTGGCATATAAATTATCACAAAATATGAAGTGTGATTATTATTTAGATTATGAGCACAATAAACTATTGTTAGATAATGGTGTATATGTATTGATTGCGATGAATCAAAAGATGACTCCAATGTTAATTTATGTAAAAGAGAATGTTTGTATTGAACCTAAAATAGATGATTCTATTTCAATTAAAATAAATAAAGTAGATCAAAATGGAAAATTAATAAAAGATTCTTGTACGTTTGCTTTAAATGATGAAAATATTTGTATTGAAAGAGTAAATACAAACAATGGAATTGCCATTATTTCAATTCCTAATGGAGACTATACCATTACGGAAGTAAAAGCACCGACAAATTACATATTGAGTAAGGAAGTGATTCATGTTCAAAGAATAGATGATACATTATATGTAAATAATGAAAAGGTGGATTTAAATGATTCAGCTTACACTTTATCGTTTGTGAATCATAAAGAAATAAATACAGCTTTTTCTTTGAATCAAAATAAATGGATTATCCTTTGTATGGCATCGCTTGGTTTTATTTTAAATGGATGTATAATTAAATCAGGTGATAAACATGGAAAAAATATTTAAATTCACATCAAAACAAGATGGCTTAGTTTTAGAAGGAATATGCATGGAACCTGATAATCAGGCAAAAGGCATTATTCAAATTGTTCATGGAATGGCTGAACACAAAGAGAGATATCTTCCTTTTATGCGCTATCTATGTGCTAAAGATTATGTAGTCATTATTCATGATCATCGAGGACATGGACAAAGTATTAAAGAATCGGATGATTTAGGTTATTTCTATGATACAGCAGGTAAATCTATTTATATGGATGCACATGATATTGGTCTTGAATTCAAGGAACAATATCAACTTCCTTTAATTTTATTTGGACACTCAATGGGTTCGTTAGTTGTCAGAGAAATTTGTAAATATTATGACAAAGATATTGATCAGTTGATTGTATGTGGTTCTCCATCTCAAAATAAGGCGGTAGATGCAGCCATTCTACTGACAAAGGGATTATCAAAAATATATGGGGACCACCATCGTAGTCGTTTTATTAATAATTTAGCTTTTTCTTCTTATGATAAAAAATTCAAAGGACTTAAAAATGCCTGGTTAAGTGAAAATGAAAAGAATGTTTTAGTGTATAATGATGATCCTTTGTGTGGGTTTACATTTACTTTAAATGGTTTTTTAAACTTATTTTTATTGATGAAAGATGTTTATGATTTAAATAATTGGAAAATCACAAAACCTCATTTACCAATATTATTTATAGCAGGAAGTGAGGATCCGTGTATTAATTCTAAAGAAGATTGGTTAGAAGCTCAAAATCTTTTAAGAAAAATTGGATACGATAATATACAAAATCATTTATATGAACACATGCGCCATGAAATATTGAATGAAGACAATGCATTACGTGTATATGAAGATGTACTTTCATTCATTGAATATTGATTTTTAAGGAACGAAAGTTCCTTTCGTATTATAGAATTAGAAATTATTAATGTAATATAATCTAATTCTATTTTTA
>NZ_JBJEEX010000107.1:0-6074 GCF_051873495.1 Floccifex sp. | reverse complement strand
ATATTTTCAAACTTTTTCATAAATTCTATTGATTTTTATATAGTTAGCTTTTTTACAAATTCATTTTATAGAATACACTTCGAATGTCAAGATAAAACGATAAAAAGCACATTGCTGTGCTTTTTACCAAGTATCGAAAGGAATCGATATGAATAAAATTATTTCACATATAATATAAGGAAGGATGTATAAATGTGAATGTTGAAATTGAGCCTGATTTCAACTTTATCCACCCATATATTACATCAATACCATAAAAATGTAAACCCTTTCAATGATTTTTAACAAAAGAAATAACCTCCAGTCAATGGAGGTTAAAATCTATTTAGACAACAATTCATCAATCGATGCAGCTGCTTTTTTACCAGCACCCATTGCACTAATTACAGTTGCAGCTCCTGTAACAGCATCCCCACCAGCATAGATACCATCACGACTTGTCTTTCCACTATCATCTACCACAATACATCCTTTACGATTTGTTTCAAGACCTTGTGTTGTAGAACGAATTAATGGATTTGGACTTGTTCCAATTGACATAATCATACAATCACAATCAATCACAAATTCAGAACCTTGTACTTCAATTGGTCTTCTACGACCAGAAGCATCTGGTTCACCTAATTCCATGCGAATACATTCAACACCATTGATCCAACCTTCTTCGTTTCCTAATACTTTTGTTGGATTTGTTAATAAATCAAAAATGATTCCTTCTTCCATAGCATGTTCAACTTCTTCTTTACGAGCCGGTAATTCCTCTAATGAACGACGATAAACAACATGTACTTCAGCTCCTAATCGTTTAGCACTACGAGCTGCATCCATCGCTACGTTTCCACCACCAACAACAACACATTTTTTAGGATGTTGAATTGGAGTTGATGAATCAGGTTGATAAGCTTTCATTAAATTAATTCTTGTCAAGAATTCATTAGCTGAATAAACTCCTTTTAAGTTTTCTCCTTCCAAATTCATAAAATTAGGAAGACCCGCACCAGAACCAATGAAAATAGCTTCATATCCTTCTTCTTGTAAAGCATCAATTGTATCTGAACGACCAACAACAAAGTTAGTAATAATATTAACTCCTAATGCTTTTAAGTTTTCAATTTCTTTTTGTACAATTTCTTTAGGCAAACGGAATTCAGGAATCCCATACATTAATACCCCACCTGCGACGTGAAGAGCTTCAAAAACAGTAACTTCATACCCTTTTTTTGCTAAGTCACCTGCACAAGTTAAACCAGCTGGTCCAGCTCCAACAATTGCCACTTTATGTCCATTAGATTGTGGTTTTTCAATAATAGCTTGATTATGTTCACGATGCCAATCCGCAACAAAACGTTCCAAACGACCAATCGCAACAGGTTCTCCTTTAATACCACGAACACAGTGTTTTTCACATTGACTTTCTTGAGGACAAACACGACCACATACAGCTGGTAATGAAGAAGTAACAGAGATAATATTATATGCTTCTTCAAAATTTCCTTGTTTTACTTGTTCAATAAAATCCGGAATATTTACATTTACAGGACAACCACTTACACATGGTTTATTTTTACAGTGAAGACAACGGTTAGCTTCTTCAATTGCCATTTCTTCAGTATAACCTGTTGTTACTTCATCAAAATTATGACAACGAACTTGTGGTTCTTGAGTGGGCATCGGAACCTTATTTAAAGACATATTAGGCATTATTGAACCTCCTTAGACAATAAATTACATGTTTCTTCTCTTTGATGTGCTTCAAAATCACGATAAGCTGTATTACGAGACATTGCTTCATCGAAATCAACTAAATGACCATCAAAGTCTGGTCCATCAACGCAAGCAAATTTCATTTGTCCGTCTACTTTTAATCGACATCCACCACACATTCCAGTTCCATCAATCATAACAGGGTTCATACTTACAATTGTAGGAATATCATATTTTTTAGTAGTTAAACATACAAATTTCATCATGATAATTGGACCAATGGCAATTACACGATCAAATTTTTCACCATTTTGAATTAATTCTTCTAATTTATTTGTAACTAATCCCTTTTCACCAACAGAACCATCATCACTCATTAAATAATAAGAATCACTTACTTCTTTAAATTCATCTTCTAAAATTACTAAGTCTTTATTACGGAAACCTACAATTGTAGTTACATCCGCACCTGCTTTATGAAAAGCTTTAGCAGTTGGATAGGCAATAGCACAACCTACACCTCCACCAATGACACAAACTTTTTCATTTGCTTCAATTTCACTCGGTTTTCCTAATGGACCAACAAAATCATGTAATGAATCGCCTTCATTTAAATGATTTAACAACATTGTAGTTTTTCCTACAATTTGGAAAATAATTGTAACTTCACCAGTTTGTGAATCACTATCCGCAATTGTCAAAGGAATACGTTCTCCTTGTTCATCAACGCGTAAAATAATAAATTGACCTGCTTTTGCTCGCTTGGCAACAAAAGGAGCATCAATAACCATTTTTGTAACAGTAGGATTTAATACTTCTTTCTTTAAAATTTTATACATCTTGATAGATCCTTTCTATTTGTTTTCTATTTTACAATAAAAATCAATAAAATCATTAATAAATTAATTTAAAATACTTCATTGGTAAATCCTTTGAAATACCTAAGTCATAATTTCGATTCCCAATGAATGAAAATAAATCATCTTGTTTTGTTTCATCATCAATGCAATCAACAAATAAAGGAATTACATATAATGCATCTCTTTTTGCTTGTTCGTATAAATCAAAGAAACTAGCCGTAGAAATTTTTGTATCATCACAAGGATGACACCATGCATTGTGCAACAAGTTACAAGTATCAAATGGATCATCTGGTTCATTAGGAACAATTAAACCCGATAAAGCATTTTCTTTTCCAAGTGCTAACTCAACAGAAGAAAGAGACTTTAGCTTACGTCCTGAAGCATCATATAGAATTTTCTCAATTGCACACCAATCTTGTAAGCTTTCCATTATTTCATGAGGCTTTACATCTAAATCAAATACATTTTTCGCAATTGGCACATAAATGCGCGCAATGGCACGCACCAACTCTTTTGAAACATCACATATTTCATATGCTTTATAATCTTTGATTGTCACTTCTCTTTTAACTTTCAAAACAATCGCATCAAGTACCGATTCAAAACGATGATGCCACCAGCTACTTTGGCCAGTACAATCACCAGTTCGATAAAAAACATAAGGATGTACCGTCGCATCAAGAATCCAATGACATAAATGACCACAAACATAGGCAATCATATCTTGTCTCACATCCAAATCTTGTTCTTTACGAATAGATTCAAGACAAGAAAGATAAAAATCATTGACATTGGATTTATGACAAATTGATCCTAATGTACGACAATTCGAATGAGCTTTTAAATGAGTTGGATTTAATCCATGAAAAAATAAGTAATCAGGTCCGTTTGAACCAATTTCATATAGTTGTTTACTCGATAAATTCCAATCAAGGTTTTCTAATACTTCATCGGCAAAAATCGTATGAGTTATAATGTTTGGCATATTTCCTCCTCAATCACATCTAATAAACCATGATACACAATAAATTCGGAATACGTATCCATGGCACAATACTTACTAATCTGTTGACGAATAGCTTCTTTTTGTTTAATTGTCGCATGATCATAGGTACGATATGCGAATACCGCATTCATACCATTTTGAATTTCAAGTTCTTTATAAGAAACTTCATCCGTAAATATCGGCAATAAATTTTTCAAAGAATAATGACCGCGCATGCGATTATCATAAAAAACGCCTAGTTCAAATGGCTTTGACAAATCAATCATTCTTGTCCATATACTTTCTAATTGATTTTTATACTCCGGAAATTGTTGTGAAAGCTGAATCAATCTCAATTTTTCAGCTCCTTCCATGTTATAAACAAGAATAGAACCCGTCGAAGGAATGTTTTCGATTAAAGACTCTACAAATTTCTTTCGACAATCCCCAGTTGAAAAGAAATCACAGTGTGATAATTCATGTTTTTCATTTTCAACGTGTAAACTATATTGAAAACATAGAACATCAAAAGGTTTCATATTTTCATATGGTGGAATCGCAAAAGTATCCCATTCAAAATCTAAATAAGAAATTGGATATTGAATCTTAGAAATCCAGGGAATAATAGCACCTAGATCAAGAAAACGACCATTTAGACTTGCCATGTATTGAGAATACTGCAAGCGAAACCCTTCAATTTTATTTATTTTCATATCTTTGATATGTTGAATACCTTCTTCATATAAATCAAGTTTATGACGAGAAGTCGTTAAAAATAATATGGAATCATCCGGTTGATTCGATTCATCAAAACAAAAATCATAGAAACGACACCGTCTTCCTGCTGTACATTTTTTAGAACGAACAGCTTCAGGAATTGACTTTGAAAATAAAGATTGAACTTGATCAATCAAAGCATCGACATCAACATCTACTCCATTAACTACTTCATCAACTTCTTTTCCTAAATTGTTTCTTTTATTGAAAAAATGATTTCCTAAAATTAAACATTCTTCAATGTTTAATTCATTTTTACGGACATAGTCTTTATTTAAATAAATCACTTTATGTTCATTGATATGTACACCTAGTTTTTCACATATTATTTGATTAATCTTCATTTTTTGTGCTTCAAATTCTTTGGGATAAGAAGACAAAAAAGGATATACCGCACAAAACCCATCTTCTTTTTTTATAAGAACAGGAATTTTAGTACGACATTGTCGATATTCAAAACGTGCATTTAATATATATTTATTTTCTTGAAGCAATTTTAAACTTGCTTCGTTGTCATCTCCTGTTTGTCCACTTCCATATTCACTAATATTCAATAAGCGACAATATAGTTCCGAATATGGAACATCAAGATGATAGAAACTTTCCATCGGTTTTTTATTTGTGTAATAATTGTACGCCAATCGTGAACACTGTTGAAAATGTAATAAGTCACTTACATGTATCAAGTTCATCACCTGCTTTCATAATTTTTTAATGTATTTTTTAGTGATTGAACATAATTTTCCCTTATTTCTTTTGGAGAAACTATTTCAATTCCATCTGTAAATGAATAAATTTTGCGATATAAATCAAGCACATCTTCAATTATAAAAGAAAACAAAGAATAATCATCATAAATTTCTTCTTTAAATTCATATCCCCAATACATTTCTTTAAACATTCTGCGAATATTGGCTTTTACTTTTAATGTGACCTGAACGAAATTTCCTTTAATAATAGAATGTTTTCCAATATACATTTCCAAACGATAATTTGAATCCTTTAAAAACTTTCGATTCGTTAGTTCACAATTAAACATTCTTTGATCTGAGAAACGAAAAATTCGTATATCATCGCGTCGATGAGAAAAGCCTATTACATAATAAGCTTGATGGTAGTGTAATATTTCATATGGATCAAACAAAAAAGTACAAGGACTATCTTCCTTTGATGTTTGATATGTTAATGAAATACAACGACCTAATTCAATTCCCTTTTTCATTGTATCAAGAAAGGCAATCATTTCATTGGTTAAAACATATCCCGGCGTATCCATAAAGTAGTTAGGACTACGAGACTCATTATGATACATCTGCATGATTTTATCGATTGCGTTATTATACGATTTAAGTCGTGTATATTCTTTATGTGAACTGACAAGATATCTAGATTCATCTAAAGCTTTTACTTCGTCATCACTTAAACGAATAACTGGAAATAAGTCATCTTCTACTAATTCATAGCCACCATATCTTCCCTTTGTTTCTTTAATGTTGTAACCTGCAACTTCTAATTCTTTTCGAAATTCACGAATATTTCTAGGGTTTGTTTCTAGTTCTTGCGAAAGTTGAGCCGTATTCATTCTTCCACGTGATTTTAGAAGAAGAAGCATTTTTATGCAAAGCGAAGTTCGATTCATCGTACCACCTCTTGTCTATGATTCATATACATTTTCTTAAATTATCATAATAATTTTATTGAACTAACACACTCTAACGAGTGTGGGCTTTTTTTTATAAAGCCTG
>NZ_JBJEEX010000106.1:0-30374 GCF_051873495.1 Floccifex sp. | reverse complement strand
TGTTTTAGCTTCTACAATGGTACTGATTGGCCAATTCAATAAAACGGTTAAGCCAATTCCAATTAAACCACTTGCCAATCCAATTATGAAGCTTTCGGCATTGAAGATATGTGAAATATCTTTTTTACTTGCTCCTATTGAGCGTAAAATACCAATTTCTTTAGTACGTTCTAATACCGAAATATAAGTAATAATTCCAATCATAATACTTGAAACAACCAATGAAATCGATACAAAGCCAATTAATACATAGCTAATCATATTAATAACCGTTGAAACAGATGAAATCATTGTTCCTACAATATCAGTATAACTAATCGTATTGTTTTTATTTCCTGCGTCTTCTTGCATTTGATTGTAGTCTTCAATGCAATCGGATAAAACTTCTTTACTATCAAAGTCTTTGGCATATAAAGAAATTTGTGTAGGAGAGTCTAAATCAACAACTCCCATTTTCTTTAAATTAGATTCCAATGTCGCATTAATATTGTCGTTATATGTTTCCATATACGCTAAAATTTCATCTTGTGACATCATTGACATTGCTAATTTTTCTTGATCTGTTAAAGAAGTAAAATCAAGTTTTTCACCATTTCTAAATTCTTTTCCAGTAAAAATATTTATGTCTTCGTTTTCTTTTTGTTCTTTTACAATAGCCGAGTTTTCGCATTGATCAATGACATAGTCTCTCATTTCGCTTGAATAATAAATACCTCCAAGCATTCCACTTGCCATCGTATTTTCTTTTTGACGAATGACTCCAACGACTTTAACTTCCGTAGCGTTATCGACTACCTTTTGAACGTAGTCTTCATCTTCGCTACGATCAATCCAAATGCCATTAACTTTTTCGAATAAATCTGAGTTTAAGACTAATTTAAATTTAGTATCCATTAATTCATCCATTGCATATGCTTCTTTTTCTTTGGTTGTTTTTACTTCTGAAGAAGATCCTTGTACAATTTTATTATATGAATCAACCACTTCATCTTGGTTTAAGATTCCTAAAGAATATAGTGCATAGTCAGTAATGTTATTGTTTTTATCAACGGCAATGACAACTTCATTGTAGTTTTCAGGCCAATTTCCTTCGATTAATTCAAATTCAGAATTTTTTAATTCTTCTTCATCTGGTAATTGAAGCCATACTTCATTGGCATCGGATGTAGAGGACATAATACTTGCACGAGCATTCATTAAATCACCCATTCCCAATTTATCAATTAATCCATTAGGACTTACTTGTACTAAGCCGCTATCTGTTTGTTCATTATAAACATTTAAATTTAGTCCATAAGAATATTCGATAGCTCGTGAATTATTACGAATTTCTTGTCCGTCTTCACTTTCAATATATGATTTTAATTCAGTTAAGTTATTTTGTTTTGAACTTGCAATGGATTCAAGAACATTATTGACAAAACTCTTAGTATAGATTTTATCCATGTCACGTTGTTCATCTTTTCCTTCACTATCCGGTGTCATTGATTCCATCATACTGGTCATATCCATTGTCGTAGCTTGAATACTGATTGGATAGGCAGTCATCGTATCGCTTTCTACGCCATCAATATAAGATTGAACTCCATTTGATAAAGATAAAATCAAGGCAATTCCAATAATTCCAATGCTTCCCGCAAACGAAACTAAAATCGTACGGGCTTTTTTGGCCATTAAGTTATTTAAACTTAATGATAAAGCAGTCATAAATGACATTACTGTTTTCTTTTCAGTATGTTCATCTACAATTGTCTCAACTTCTTCATATGGATTACTATCGTCTACAACTTGTCCATCAAATAAACGAATAATACGAGATGAATATTGTTGTGCTAAATCAGGGTTATGGGTAACCATGATGACTAATTTTTCTTTGGAGATTTCTTTTAAAATTTCCATAATTTGAACCGATGTATGGGAGTCTAGGGCTCCTGTTGGTTCATCCGCCAAAATAATATCTGGATTATTTACGATAGCACGGGCAATGGCCACACGTTGCATTTGTCCGCCTGACATTTGCGTTGGTTTTTTATTAATTTGATCTTTCAAACCAACTTTTTCCAGTGCTTCAATAGCTCTTTTTCGTCTTTCCTCTTTGCTTACTCCACTTAGAGTTAACGCTAATTCCACATTTGATAAAACACTTTGATGAGGAATTAAATTATAGCTTTGAAACACAAAACCAATTTTATGGTTACGATATGTATCCCAGTCTTTGTCAGCATAATTTTTAGTAGATTTACCATTAATAATTAAATCTCCACTTGTATATTGATCTAGACCTCCAATAATATTTAAAAATGTTGTTTTACCGCATCCACTTTGTCCTAAAATAGATACGAATTCACTGTCTCGAAAAGATAAACTAACACCTTTTAAAGCATGAACAACTTCTTCACTTGTTTGATAATCTTTTACGATATTTTCACAACGAAGCATATATACCTCCTTATTGAATAATTAACATGTGTTAAGGATACTATTATAAAAGTTAGATGTCAATTAAAAAGACATTCCCATTTATTTAGAAATGTCCATTGGTTCATAGTCTTGTAATTCGGCTAAAAAGTTCTTATTTTTTAATTGTTGTTCAATTAAATCTAATACAATTTGTGATGGTGCGCTAACGGTATGATAATGATAATTTGATGTAACGTTTTTTAAATACGTTGACTTTCCTGTTTTTAAATCATCAAGAAAATGTTCAACATCTTTTCGTGAATGAATTCCTAATTGAGCGCGTACAATGCCATAGGTTCTGTGATAAACAAATACATCTTCAACACATCCACCACAATCAACGATGCAATCTAATTCTTCTTTTGTTTGTTCATCTGTATGATTTACTTTAAATACACGACTTACTTTCGATACTTCATTTAGTAAATAGCCATTGCTTGTGGAAATAATATCATAATCTTTAGCACGTAATAACGCTATATCTTGAACAATGACTTGCCTGGAAACATGAAACATTGAAGCAAGACTTTTCCCTGGTATCGCATCTTTTGATTGTCTAAGATATTCAATTATTTGTTTTCTTCTTTCCGCTCCATTCATGTTTTTTTATCCTCCTTGTTATATAGTATCAAAAAGAAAATAGAATGTCATGGACATTCTATCTAAGTATGTAATTATCATAATAAGCGGATTGTTTTGATAACTCGCTATTAAATGTATCAATTCCCATTAATTCAACAAGCGTTGGTGTATCTAAATATAGATTTGTACCAAATCCAAGTCTAGGACTATCAAAAGTTACACCTAGACTAGCTAAAGTCGTTGGGAATAAATCATATGTGCATAATTCTCTTGTTTTATTTTGTTGCACAGCTATTGGTGAATTGATAATTGTATAATATTCTTTACGTACATAACCACTTGCTTCAATGTCTTGAAACCATGTTGTATCCATACAGTTGTGATCACCAGCTAATACAATGGTCGTATTTTCATACCATGGTTGTTGTTGTGCCCAAGCAATGAATTCTGCAACTTGTTTAGAAGAACAGCGTAGTACATTCGAATATTGATCATCATAAATGTTCTCACATTCATCACAAATGTATCCACCTGTAAAATGAGTATCAACTGTCAGCATTGTAAAGTTAAATGGTTCATTTTGACTCGATAGCTTTTCTAATTCGATTTTGGCAAAATCAAATAATTTAATATCCTCGTATCCCCACCAGACACGATAATCTGATGGAATCCATCCATTGACAATGGCAGATCCATAATCAACAATTTCATAATTTCCATGTTGTTCGAAGTAGTATTTTCTTCCTCCAAATACAGCATCCGATCCAATCATCAATTCATTGTGGTAACCGTTTTGAGCTAAGATATCACCAATACTATAAGCACCTGCAAGGTAATTATCTTCTTTTATGAATTCATTTCCATTTACACTAGTTTTAATAGGAATACCGCTTGTTTCTCCTATCATAGCTCCTGCCGTAAATCCATTTAATGAAGGAGCAATAAATCCATTGGTTCCAAATGTTAAATTATTTTCTTGAATGGATTGAAGCTCAGGAATCAAACTTTCTTCCATTGCCCCACCATGTTCTTTATCTTCATATGTTTGTTCCATAGACTCTAAGAAAATATAAATTAAATTTCTTTTTGTCTCCGGGAATGAATATGTCACATTTTCAGGATTTACATAATATTGTTCAAAAATATTACTTGGATGTTTTAAGTTATATAAATATTCGTCTAAGCGAATTTGTGCTGAGCAATTATAGGCTCCTAAAAAGCAACAGATCATGCATCCAATACTAGACGCACATACAATAAAAGCGTTTTTTCTTCTAGAATATGTACCTTCTTCTAAATTCTTTTTCTTATTTTTATGAATGAATAACACAAAGCATAAAAAACATACCGTAAAAACAATCGGAGCTGGAAGGCATGTACGTATAAAATCAGATACATAACTTGTATCGGTTCCTTCTAATGGACTCATCAAGTGATACAATATTTCTTCAAATGGAATATTTCCAAATGTAGCAGGAACCCATTTTCCTACTTGAACTAATAAAATTCCTAAAAATACCATCAATACAAGAACTGTCCATAATACAATATTTAAAACTTTACTTACTTTTTTCTTCATACTTCACCTGTAAATTTTACGTAAAGGATTATAGCACAGTAAATAAAAAAGGTGAAAAATTATTTCACCTAAATAAATTTCTTGATGATTGGAATATGTTTTAAAATCACCACAATTAAATACGAGATTATAAATATTCCTAAAACACCTAATATAAAATTAAGTAATACGATATTTTGATATGGATTAAATTGTAAATACTTCAACAATAAGCGTACAAAGATCATGTGAATCAAGTAAATACCAAATGATTTATCATCAATTGAATTGATAATTGAACTTCTTCTAAAATTAAAGGATTCCATTAAACTAAAAATAGAAATGGATTGAACTACCACAAATATAGACGAATAATTAGTTAGGGTCGAAAAATCTAACCCATTTTTAGTTTCAAAATAAGTTGTCACAATCATTCCGATTGTTGAAAGAATCAACAATATAATGGATTGTTCTTTTTTTATGTTAACTATCTTATTGTGCATCGCATATCCTAAAAAGAAATATAAAGGATAAATTGATGATACCATAATATAAAATTCTATATCGAATCCAAATACTTGAAATATTGGAATCATTGATAAGAAAATTGTATAAAGAATTAATAAGTATTTTATGTCTTTATCACTTGCTGATCTGGTTACTAATCGATAAATAGGCAACATCAAATATAGTCCTATAATCAAATATAGATACCATAAATGTGACCAGCTTGTTCCTTGAAAAAAGTTCAAAATAATTGATTTAATCCATCCAAAACTAATTGCTTCATTATGTGTAATACAATCAAAAATACCAAAGATAATAACACAGAATAACAATGCTTTAATAATTCTTAAAATATATTTTGAAAAAATTGTTTTATAGCTAATTTCCTTTTTTGGATTTAACAATAATGCACCGGTAATCATTACAAAAATGGGAACACACCATAAAAGTAAGTTCAAAATACATTTTGAAATAATGTATTGATTCACTGTGATTTCTGTTCCATATAAACCAATTGCACCATTTAAGAAATGAAGCAAAACAATTCCGATGCATGCCAAAACTCGCATGTATCGGAATGATTCTATTTTTTTAGTTTCTACCATGTATCAACATTATCTCCTAAACAACCTTCATTGCTCGAACTAGCACTATCTTGCACTGGTTCTTGTACAACAGGAGCAGATTGTGAATAATCAACTTGAGGTTGTTGTTCTTGATATTGTTCAACTTGTGGTACTGATTCAATATTTTCCTGTGCTTGTTCAGCCGCCACTTGCTTATCTTCAATAATTTTTTCTTCACTTTCTTGTGTTGAAACTTTCGCATCATCAGTTTTAGAAGTATATGTAATATATCCTACACCATCATCTGTTAATTTTAGAGAAACTTTTGTGGTATCGGCAAATGGGAAAGCGTGCAATTCAACAAAATCATCTGTTCCAAAAGAAACTTTAATTGTATATTCAGTTGTTGTTTCCAAAGTTGAATCAGACTTTTCTGTATCATTAGTTGCATCATAATATAACATACGAGATTCATCTGCAACAAATACATCATCTTCTTTTAACATGTTTTCGGAATAGTCATCCATCGTATCCGTTTTAATCGAAAAACCTACAATGTCTTTTCCAGTTGCATTTTTAATTTCAACTTGATATACATTTTCTCCTTCAACTTTTTCACCAATTGTTTTTAACTCTACAACTTCTTCTTGTTCTTCTGTTGTAGAACAACCAGTTAGTACTAATCCAAAACAAGCAAATGCCATCAAAAGTGTTTTTAATAATTTCATTTTATCCTCCCTAGTTCATTCGTGAATAATCATGATATTTTAATGATCCTGAAGAACCATATCGAATCATATATCCATTTCTTCCTAATTCTTTTTCAAAGTCAGGATCACATACATATGTAGTTCCATCAACAACAATTTCCACCCATGAATGTGGTGTATTATAAGAACCTTGTCGTCCTCCTACTTGATAAGCTTCATAACCTAAATCACGTGCTAAATATGTAAAGGCTGCTGCCATTACATAACAATTCCCTCGTCTGTTCTTAAATCCATAAACTGCGTAGTTTTCGCTTCCATACGAGTTGTAGTCAGCTGGTTCATAACGTGAATATGTAAAGTTTTTCGCATAATTAAATGCTTTACGTAAATCATTTCCAAGTGATTGGTTTACATTATGCGCATATTGTTGTGCTTGACTAATCGTTTCACGATAATAATTAGCATTTTGATATGGTGAATTTCCTTTTAAACATAATTGAATTTCAATTCCTTTGATGGCGTGATCAATTTTAGTTGTTCCAGCCACTTGGTTATTTTTAGCCCATCCTAACCAGCCAAAATTTTGAACATTCGTGCGATAATATACATCATAGAATTTTGCTAAATCACCTGTTAATGAAACTTTTATTGCTTCTACTTTATTTGAAACGATACATTCATTTCCACTAGATGCCTTTTGCCAACCATCAGATGTCGAATAAAGTGAATAAGAAATATCACCATTTAATGTATTCGCATTATACGCACACTTCAATCCATATAAATTTTGTGATAGATCACCCGCTACATTTCCTTGTTTCTTTTGTTCTTGCCACTGATCATTAAATCGTACACTATAAGTTATATTACCAACCGATTGTTTATCTATGAAAGAAGCTCCACCAGTAATCATCGTATCACTAGTTTTTTCTACAAGTTTGATTTCTATGGCTTCGATGCGTTTCCCAAATCCTTCACTTCCAGCTTTTTGACCATTGGATGCCCAATCTAACCATCCAAATGATTGCACATGAACACGATAATAAATATTATACAAATCTGCCGCTTTTCCAGTTAATCGAATTCGGAACGCTTCCGCACGTTTTCCTTGACCTACCGTTCCAGCAATTTCATTATCACTGACCCAATTTTGCCAACCAATATTCTGAACATGTGCTCGATATTCGATACCACCATCAATATCATCGGTTAAATGAATTTTTAGTGATTCTAATCGTTTTGATTCACCAATTGTTCCGCATGTTTGACCATCTGCAACTGGATTCATCCAACCATTGTATTGCACTTGACCTTGATATGTCACAAGTCCCTTTTCATATGCGGAAACAAAACTATTCCCTACTTCATATCCTGGTTTTCCTTTTTCTACTAAAACAATTTGAATAGCCTCCATGCGCTTATAATATCCTTCGGTTCCAGCTTTTTGTCCATTACAAGCCCATCCTAGCCATCCAAATCCTTGAGAATGCACTCGATAATATATGTCGTATTTTTGTGCTAATTCATCTGTCAATTTGATTTGAATTGCTTCTAATCTAAGACTTTGCCCTGTTGTACCAGATAATTCTCCATTACTTTTCCAATCTTGCCATCCTATACGTTGAACATGACTACGATATTGAATGGATCCATTTAAATCAGTGTCAGATAATTTAATACGAATAGCTTCCATTCTTAAAGCTTGTCCTTGCGTACCTGAGGTTTGTCCATTTTTAACATAGTCTTGCCATCCTATACGTTGAACATGACTTTGATATAAAACATCACACTGTGAATCATTTTCTGATTCTTCGTCTAATAATAATTCAGAAGTACATGTTGGTAACATTAATGAAGCACTTGAATTGTTGTTCAATTTCCAAGAAACTGTAGAATTATATGCTTCTTCTTTAAATGAACCATTAACTTGAATCAAACCATAAATCAAAGAATAATCTATTTCATCATTTGTGAAAATGATATCTACAATTCCATTATTTATAGTATATGATCCAATTATTTCTTGTGCTTCATTGTTTTCATCACCAAACTTATATGAATAAATTTCAACAGGTTCACTTATATTTTCAAAATTCATATACGCAGTTGGTAATTGAATAGATGCAGTATCATCCTTTGATGGATGATTTTGATTAAAATAAATTGAAAAAGATAAGTTTGTATCATTTTGTTCTTCTAAATTTACAATAAAATCAGAATCATTTGTCCAATCTTTATATTCGTTTCCATATATAGGAATACTGAAAAAAGAAAGACACAATATTAAACTTAATAATTTTTTAATACTCTTCATTCTTTACCCCCATCTTAAAATTTAACACAGAAATCTTACCCCCCTCGTATACCTTTGTCAATTATAAAAAGGCTTAAAACATATATTTTTTTAAAACATAAGAAATAATTCCAATCGAATATATCACGGATATTTTTGGGTATATAAAAAGACAATTAAAAAAAGGAATGAAAAAGAATAAAAATTGAATTGAATCATTTAAAAACAAGGGAATGTGCAAAAAGAGAAGAATAAGAAAATATTAAAATTTAATAGATGAGTAGTTCTCTTAAGAAGATAATATATTAATTTATTTTAATAGGCAAATAAAAAAAGTGATATATTAAACACCACTCTATTTGTTATAGCAAAATGAAATTATTGTTCTAAAATATCAATTGTGACTTCAATTCCCTGTTTTAAGCTATATAAACAATGCCATCCTAATTCTTTTAGTTTAGTGTTATCTAAAACAGCTAGAGGAACTTTTGAGAATCCTTTTTGTTCAGTTTCAGTTGGCAAATCAAAAACCAACTGTGAATTAGCTTTTTCACAAATCATAGTAGCCATTTCTTTTATAGAATAAACAGACTGATCACCTGATATATTGTAAGCTTCACCGTTTTTACCTTTTGATAATACAGTTAACATTGCACTTACAGCATCAAAAACATAACAATGAGAACGTACTTGTTCTCCTTTACTTTTCATGACAATGTTTTCGTGGTTTACACCATTTCTAATAAAGGAAGAGATGGCTCTTGTATCCGCATTTGTCATCGTAGGTCCATATACATGACAAGGACGAACAATAACACAATCCAAATTGTATTCATCAATATATGACTGACAAAGTACTTCACTGCTTCTTTTTCCTGCTGGATAACAACTTCTTGAAATTGAATAATCAACTGGTCCAACATAACCTTCATAGAAACTTGTCATACCATCTTGTGCAACTCCATACATTTCTCCACTTGAAACATATAAAACACGTTTTATATCATTGTTCTTAGCGTATTCTAATACATTATACATTCCAAAGAAATTTCCTGTAATGGTTTCAACTGGTTGTGTTGAATACAATTTGGGACTGGCATTACTTGCTGCATGTACAATATAATCTACTTTTTCTTTTAAAGTAAAAGGTCGAGTTACATCTTGAACAACATACTCAATATCGTTATAATCACTAAATCGTTTTTGTGCCTTTTCTTTTGAGCGGACTAAACAATATATTTTTATGTTAGCTCCTTTTTTATTAAGCATTTCAAGATAATCAACTAAGGCAGATCCAATCATCCCTGTTGCTCCTGTAACCAAGAAAGATGAATTTTTAAAATGTTCAAATAAAGAATCTACATAAAACTTTTCTAAATCTGTATAAAATAGTGCATTCATTATTTTAACCAAGCTTCCTTTTCTGAATTTAATAATGACTTAAATAAATCAATGTCTTCAACCGTTGTAATCTTCATGTTTTTTTCAGATCCTTTTGAAAAATAAATTGTTTCTCCTAATTCAACCATTAAAGTACAAGTCGCAACGGAATTCGTAATACCACGTTTTTTAGCTTCTTCATGGGCCCATAACAATTTTTTTAATGGGAATGTGTGAGGTGTTTGTGTTCTAAATAAATCATTTCTTGGAATCGAAGTATTTGATGTTTCACCATTATCACTTTTTAAAACAGCTTCTGTACAAGGAATAACCGAAACCGCTCCCCCATGAATTTTACATTGTGCAATACTGTCAGAAATAATTTCAGAAGATACTAAAGCTCTATTTCCATCATGAATCAAAACAATATCATCTTCGCTAATCTCTTCTTTTAGTTTCATTAAACCATTGTGGATAGAATCTTGTCCGCTTTCTCCTCCTGAAACAATCCATTTTAGTTTTGTGATATTAAATTGATTTGCATAGGCTCTCAATACTTCATGCCATCCATCTAAACAAACAACTAAAATCGCATCGATATTAGGATGATTTTGAAATGCTTCCAATGTATAAATAATCAATGGTTTATCATTAATATGCATAAATTGCTTAGGAATGTCTTGTCTCATTCTTGTTCCTTTACCCGCTGCCGTTAACAATGCTACATTCATGTTATTCTCCTTCTATGTTTATTTCATATATGTTATGCATACCACTTGTTCTTTTGTCTTCAGGTGGAAGTTGCATATAATCTCCATATAATTGTTTCAAATATTTATCATAATCACTACAAGTTAAAAACTCGTGGTGTTCAAATTCTCTTTTTTCTAAGTGTGACACTAAATCGTATTCAAGCATATCTTTTTTAGGATAAGCTCCTCCATATGGATATACATACTTTGTTTGTGTATCGTTATATTTAGTCATTAAACTCTTTAATTTACAAATCAGCCAATCTTTTGAAATAAATTTAACGATTATTTTACATATAAAGTACATTATTTTATAAAGTGTACTATCTGGTTTTGGATTCTTATATCCACATTTGATAATGTATAAATTTTTATAGAACAGAACTTTATTTTTCATTTTATTTCTTTCTTGTTCATCATCTGGTACATTATCAAATGGAAAAATATCAATCCAAACACCTTGACTCATATCAATATGATGTGAATACACTTCTGATAAAGTAGTTCCTTTCTTACGAATCTTAGCAAAGACTAATCCACAATTGGGTTCTGTTTCAAAATTTTGTAATACTAAATTGTTTGGTAATTCCTTTTTTGCGTATTCACAAAATTTTTCATAATCTTTTCTAGGCATTCCAATATCAATATCATCATCCCAAGGGATAAACCCTTTATGTCGAATTGCCCCTAAAAAGGTACCACCTGCTAAAAAATAATTAAGATTGTGTTTTTGACAGATTTCATCAAATGATATTAACATATTTAATTCAATTTCTTTTAATCTTTTTAAATTTTGATTCATACAAACCCCTTAGACAATTTTAGAAACATGTTTAGAATAAAAATCCATTATAAGCATATTCAATGAATGATAATTTTTTAAGAATAAATTTAAAATTAGATATCTTTTGAAATTTAATTTTTTTAAAGCCTTCATACTTTCTTTTGAAATAACATTAAAACATTCTTGGTTTCTAAATTTCTTTAATTTCTCAATTTTTTGTTTTTTAGTATAAGGTGCTTTCGGATTTTGAAGAGCCAAATAATATCCAAACACATAATAATTTGTTAGAATATCTTCCCATGTTCCCTTATATTGTTCTACAATATCAGTTTCTTTAATAAAACTCCATTCTTTTTCAAGACATACTTCCAAAGCATAAATAAAGTTTTCAGAAAATTTTTTTGTTGTACTATGATTATCCCTTTGAATCCAGTGATAATATACCTTTGGATTTAAAACAACCTTATTTACGTATTTATAATATTCAATATTAAAATACATGTCTTCGTATCCAAATCTAAAGTCTTCTGGAAAAAAGATATTATGTTCTAAAATGATATCTTTTCGATAAAGATTACACCAAACACCTGAACTAATATTACGTTGAATACTATATTTAGCATAAATATCTTCACCACTTAAAACACAAGGTTCATATTGGTAAATATATTTTTCTTCTGTCTTATTTCCATTATCAATATGGACCCTTAATCGAGAATATTTTACAATATCAGCAGTATTTTCTTCAGCTAAAGCAACATTATCTCTCATCAAATGTGGTAAATAAATGTCATCGTTATCACAAAATAAAATATATTTTCCTTTAGCTTGTTTAAGTCCAACATTACGTGCTGAACACATCCCACCATTTTCTTTATGAATAACTTTAACACGACTATCTTTTTGAGCAATTTCATCACATAAATGTTCACTTCCATCACTCGATCCATCATCTACAAGTAGAAGCTCAAATGAAGCAAAATCTTGTGACAAAATAGAATCAACCGCTGTATTTAAATATTTTATTGAATTATATACAGGTACAATGACACTTACTATAGGATTATTCATTAATAACCGTTCCTTTCTTTTGTTTATAATATTTGCGAACTACAATTATCGCAAAACAAATCATAGGAATAAAATTAAGCAATAAATAAAGTACTACCGCACCACTTATTCCTAGTGTTGAAATTAATTGATCAGAGAATAAAAGACAAATCACTAAAACAAATATGTTAACTTCTGCCATCTTTTTTTGTTCTCGTTGTATTGTCATTATGAAAATCAAGAAACTACATACCGTACTCATTCCTCCACCTACAAGAAGTAAAATAAACTGACTCATATAAGTATGAAGTTCCATTTGATATATAATTTCAAGAAGAGTTAAGCCAATAACATAACCTCCAACTATTACAATTAATGTTAATCCTAAAATAATGCATAGTTGTTTAACCACCATTTTCTTGAATTCTTTAAAGTTAGAATCATTCCACATAATAGAGAATTTAGGAATGTATGGTCTAAAGATAATATCATTCATTAAATTAATCACAAAAACGGGCATGAATAAAACATTAAAATACGCTTGTTGAACATCACCTAAACATCTGTCAATTGAATATTTTGGGGCATTGGTAATATATAATTTAATATAGTTTGTGATTACAATTGGAATAAGGATTAAAAGTAAACTTTTAAACTTAATGAAATTAAATTTGTATTTATCTTTAAAGAATAATGAAATGAATCCTTTATTTGAAAGTATAAATATAATTAATGTTAAAATTGTCGTAATGATACAAGAAAACAATAAATTTCTAGTAATTACAATTGATAGAATAAAAGATACAATAGATGTTATATATCTAAATGTTAATAAAATAGAAGCAATATCCAATCTCTCATTACGGTGATATTCACCATGATACAAATCTTCTAATACATCTACACTTTTAAATAATCCAAAAGAAAAAACAATTAGTGCTTTTTCATGCGAATATCCTGATAAAAAAGAATAATATATTAACATGCAGAATAGTAGAAAATATGAAAACAATCGTAAATAAAAATAATCATTGAAATCATATTCATGTTTAACATCCGAAGCATGTAATCCTCTTGTTCCAAAATTTCCTAACGATAAACATTGGTATGCGATAGCTGATGCAATAGAAAAAATCCCTGCGTATTCCACACCACAAAAGCGTGTTATAAAAAACAACAATACAGCTGATGTTATAGAATTTAAAACGCTAGCTATCATATTCCAAAATGTAGCACGTCGATACATTTTAGATTCGTCTACATTAATAATTTTATTTTTTAAACTAGTAAACATTAATAACCCTTCCCTAATTTAACTATTTAAAGTCAACATCATAAATCGATAAATTTTATTTAAAAAATATTTAGAACTAAACAACAATTTAAACCCATTCACAATAAAAGATCCTAATTTCTTATCCGTAAGATTTTGAAGTGCCTCATTAAAAATCACATTAGCTTTTGCGTATTTTCTCGCATCTTTTTCATTGTTATGTGATTGTACATAATTCTTTGCATCTTCAATAGAAGCTACAGATCCATGAGCATATTCATTTGTGATATAACGCATATATAAATATTGTTCAAATAAATTATTTCTTGAAATACTTTGGCTTGTCATGCGATATTTCAATACTATTTTATCAATGTTAGACACTTTAAATCCTTTTAAAACAGCTCTTAAAGTAAAATCGAAATCTTCACATAATGGCATTTTACGATAGCCATGTAAAGTATCGAAAACTTCTCTTTTTCCTAGCCAAGTAGGATGAGCAATCACTTGTCCATATTTTAAACATTTTTTTATTTTTTCAAAATCAGTTGGGACTTTTTGAATGGAGTAAATATCATTTCCATCTTCATCAATCATTTGTGTAATTCCACCCACTAAATCAAAATTATTTCCTGTCAAGTATTGAATTTGAGATGATAAACGTTCTGGTAGTGAAATATCATCCGCATCCATTCTTGCGATATATTCTCCTTTGGCAAGTGATAATCCTCTATTTAAAGAACTCGTAAGTCCCATATTTTTTTCGTTTATATAAAACCTTATTCTTTTATCTTTTTGTTCATATTCAGAAATAACTTGTTTATGCACTACATTTTCAGGATTATCTAGAATAATGATATATTCAAAATCTTTATAAGATTGACTAAGTATTGATTCAATCGATTCACGAAGAAGGCGTTCTTCTTCTTTATATGTTGACATAATTATAGAAATCATTTTGTTCTCCAATCGTACACATTCTAAAATATTATAATGAATTATCACTGTAAATGCAAAAAAAGACGACATCTAAGACATCGCCTTATTTGTATTAATATGACTTTATGGCATTAATACAGTTCATTAATCGTGAGCCATAATTCTTAGCTCCAGCCCAACCAGTTCCATACGGATTTTCTTGAATACCTAAATATTCTACATAAACCGCTTTTCCTCGTAGTGAATTTGACCAGCGAGGATCCACTTTATCTTGGTTCAAGCTTTCTGTTGAAGCATAGCATTTTAAATGTTGGATTTGAGCTCTGATTCCTTCTCTTACTGTACTAAAAGAATTTCCAGGGACACCTCCAGTAGCTCCCAATCCAGCAAAGTTAAATTGATTTGGTTTAACATCACCACCAAATTGTAAGAAACCTGTTTCAAGGCACATTTGACCAAAAGCCACTTCAGCATTAACACCTTCAGCTTTGGCTTCTTCATAATAAATCTTACAGAATTCTTCGACTGTGCTTGCTCCTCCTTGAGCTAATACTCCATCATAGTCTGTTCCATATTTGGTAAAGTGGTCATAATTTGAATTATTAGCTTCAAAATAACGAACCATTTGATCAATCGTTACATTACTATTTCCCATAATTTTATATTTTTTACTTAATTTATCAAACTGGTTGTTTTGAATAGAATCCATAATTTGATTATAATACAATTGATTAATGTCATCTGTATAATGTATTCCATCTGTTTCTGTTTTCGTTGAATCGGTATTAACAGTTTTAATAATATCAGTATTTGTATCTATCCATAAAACATTGTTAAGACTAGAATATAAGTCATAGTTAAAATCATCTATCATTTCATTAGAAATAGAAGAACATTTTGTTTGATTAACAGGATTAACCGTTACATAAACCACTTTATGATTTTTCCATTCATTTTCCATCAATGAATTAATTTTAGAAATATATTTTGATGCACTATTTAAATCATTAATACCTAAATTCAAAATAATAATACTATTTTGGTTCATTATAGAATTAATTTTAGGAATTGCCGTTTGTGTAAACCAGTTATATCCACTTCCATTTTCACAAACAAATGTATCTTCACTATTTAATGAATCACTTAGTTGCTTAATTCTTGAATCACCAACGAAGATATAATCTGTGTTTCCTACATCTTGTTGATTGGCATCGTAATAACAGTTTTTAGTTTCTCCAGGTGCAGCTTCACCTTTTTTCACTAATTGAATTTCAATAGCTTCTAAACGATAGCCATATCCACTTGTTCCAGCACTTTGGCCATTTTTAGCCCAATCAAGCCAGCCAAAATGTTGAGCATGAACTCGATAATATATATCATAAATTTCTGATAATTCTCCTGTTAGCTTAATTTCAATAGCTTCTAGACGTTTGGCTTGACCTACTGTTCCACTTAACTGTCCATTTGAAACCCAATCTAACCATCCATAACTTTGTACATGCGTTCGATATTGAACTGTTCCTTTATATTCATTGTTTGTAAGATCAATTCGAATGGATTCTAAGCGTTTATATTCACCTTGTGTTCCACTCATTTGACCTTCCATCACATATGGTTGCCACCCATATGATTGAACATGTGTTTGATATTTTATATGATTTGATACATATGGTTTTAATGTTGCACCTGGAGCGTTACTACCTTTTTTTACTAATTCAATTTGAATAGCTTCTAAACGGTAACCATATCCACTTGTTCCAGCGCTTTGTCCATTTTTTGCCCAATCTAGCCAACCAATATTTTGTGCATGAACTCGATAATAAATGTCGTAATAATTTGCGATTTCACCCGTCAATTTAATTTGAATGGCTTCTAGTCGTTTGGCTTGACCTACTGTTCCACTTAGTTTTCCATTTTTAACCCAATCTAGCCATCCATAACTTTGTACATGGGTACGATACTCTATTGCTCCTTCATATTCATTATCAACTAAATTGATTACAATAGATTCTAGACGTTTTGATGAACCTGTCGTTCCACTTATATCACCATCAAAGACTTCATTTTGCCATCCATAGCTTTGAACATGCGTTTGATAACTAATTTTTCGTGAAACATATGGTTGTGAAGTATTTTCAGGTGCTTGTTCATCTTTTTTAACTAACTTAATTTCAATAGCTTCCAAACGATAGCCATAACCACATGTTCCCGCACTTTGTCCATTACAAGCCCAATCTAGCCATCCTAAATATTGTGCATGGACACGATAATAAACATCATAGACTTTAGCAACATCTCCAGATAACTTAATTTGAATAGCTTCAAGCCGTTTAGCCTCACCAACTGTACCACTTAATTGACCATTAGAAACCCAATCTAGCCATCCATAACTTTGTACATGAGTACGATATGAAATATCACCCGATAAATTTCCATCAATATCAATTTTTATTCCTTCTAGTCGTTTTCCAAGACCTACAGTTCCACTCGTTTCACCGTCTTCTACTGTATTTTGCCATCCATAACTTTGTACATGTGTTTGATAAATAACAGAATTATTAGCTGGCATTAAAAAGTTAAAATATTCATTATCAGAATAATCTTCATAACCTAACGAAACTTTATTTTCATCAAATTCTAACACGTAATGAATATCACTTGCCGAAATAATTTTATATCCACCTTGAGTATAAGTTACAATCCAGTATTGATTCAAATTATTATTTGATGAGGATACAGAAATTTGATTGCCATTTCTTGTCAAATAAGATCCTGTTTTTTCATTTCTAAAAGTAACATATCCTTGATTAGTATGTTTCACATTCCACAGCTGTGTTTTTACACCACTATAAGAATTTACAATTAAAGAATCACTATAATCCAATGCATTTCCCAATTGTTGAATAGAATATAATCCATCGGCAATGGCATCTTTATTGTTCCATGCGAATTGTTCACTTTCTGTTTGTTGTTGATTCAAGCCCAAAGAAGAAGCTATACCATTGGCATCCGCAATCCCAAGAGCCTTTAGTTTTTCATCAGAATTCAAAAAAGAATCAAAATCTTCTTTATTGTCAGCAAAACAATGCTCAATGATTAAGCCAATCATTCCTCTTTTTTTAGCTCCACGAATAATTCCATAATAATCACCCATAGAACCATCTTCATAGTCGTATCGTTCATCATTCCCATCAATTGTAAGTGTTTGAATTCCCATACTAGAAATGCCTAAAGATGTTAATTCGTTTAAAATATCTTGGGCAATAGCTTTTCCTTCTTCTGCTAAATCCGGTCGATAATTGTTGTTAGGATAAAAGACAATTGCACCTTGATTTGTTCCATTCAGTCCATTTAAATGAAAACTAATTAAATAATGTGCGCCTTGTTGATAAGCGTATTCACATCGTTCTTCTAATGTTAAATATGTATCCGATTCACGAGTCATTATGACTTTAACATTGTTATATTTTTCTAATTCTTCTTTACAATAAGTAGTTATTTTCAAATTGTAGTCTTTTTCATATAAACCTGTTTGCTCTGAATAGTATGTATAAGTACCAGATTCACTTCCTCCGTGTCCAGCATCTAAAGCAACAATAATTTCTTCTTGATCATCTAATTCATTTAACGCATAGGTTGAAACATTAGATGTATTGAGTTGTTGTTCTATTGCTTGTTCAATGTTATCCGAATCAACTTTAACAATACCTTCAATACTTTCATCTGCGATATCTTCTAAATTTATTAATTCATCTTGAGAATAAACTTCTTGGTCAACACCAAATTTTGCATCAATTCCAATATCACTTAAATTTATATAGTATGAAATACCATCAAGACTATAATCAATTCTTGTAACAACATATTCGCCGATACTAGAAAAAGAAGCAGAAAACTTAATTAAATTGTCGTTTATTTCATTAGCATTAATTTCATAATCCATCCCATTAGAATCAATGACACTTAGGGACAAATTTTCATAAGATAGATCCGTACGTAAAGATAACACAAAGTTTTGTATTTCATTAACAGATACGCTTTGTTTTTCTATCAAAAAATATTCAATGTCTGTACTATTTCCAATTTGTGGTTCATTGTTGTTTTCATTAGCAAAAATTGTCAGCGAAAAACAATTTGTGAAAAACAAACCTAAACATAAAACCAACATTGTTACTGTTTTATATATTTTTTTCATTTGTTTACTCTTTCTTATTGTATTTTAAATAAATAATATGGATTTATGTTTTCCGTATTTTCTAGAATCAATTCATAAGAAGACGATAAATAATCTTTTGCTTGTGAATTAAATACTAAAATATAAGAAATTCCTTCTTTTGAGCATAACTCTTTTACTGCATTTACATCGCCTTGACCATATAAAGAAAAATCAGTTAGATATGTTAATTCTTGATCATTTAATACATCAAATCCATTTCGATTATGAATTTGAATTTTATCCGATGACATAACAAAACCATAATTATACGAATCAATACCATCTGTTACAATTGCTTCAGGACAGAATAACTTATAACTTTCTTCGGGCAATGTATCAAAATAACTTCCCACTTCATCAAATATTGTTGCTGTCATAGGAGTATCAAAATCAACTACTCTTGAAAAATCCCATCCATCACCGGATATACCAGATGCTAAAAAATCGTATTGCGTAAATACATTTTGATTTAATGTAAAGAATACAAGAATACATCCAATATATAGAACACTTATTAAATTATAAATTATATTTTTTATATTAAATCGTTCAAATAACTGAATAACGCTACAACAACATAATATCAAAACTAAATATTGAATTGAAGAAATAGATCGTAAAATCACAAAGAAATAACCAACGGATGTTACTAATAAAAATTCACTAAAGAATGCATTATAAATCAACAAATATAAACCAATGCACAATAAATACAATCTTTTCTTATTCCATTGTTTAGAGAAAATAAATCCTAATAGAATAATGACAATTCCTAATTTCAAGATAAGATCTCTTGAGTACCAATTTAACTCAAATTGCATGAATGAATTAAAATTCGAAACAAATGAGTCTGTTTTTATAAAACTAAAGTGATCAAGATACTTAGTCGCAAACATCAATAAAACAATTAAAATAATTGCTAACATGGCTGCACTTGTCTTTAATTTACTTTCTTTTATATTAGAAATAATTATAGTTAATAATTTAATAACTAAAATCACAATAAAGAATAGAATAAGTAATTGAATATATATTGTTGAAAAAGACATCATCACAATAGACAATAAACCAAGCCAGATAATTTTTTTAAATTCCATCTTTTTAACTAAAGGTTCACTAAAGATATAAAGAATAGGCAATGCCATCATACGAACAACTGAACCTCCATAGAACATTGCCGTTTGAAATTGCCATAAATCATAGCTATATACATGTAATGGTAAAGGGAGTCCTTCTTGAAGATATCCGCATGGAATTAAGAACAAAAAGAAAATCAATAATGCATATTGTTGATGATTTTTATTTACTAAGAATGATGCGAATTCTTTTATGACAAGAGTAAATAATACATAATTATGAATAACCATTGTCACACGACAAAAGAAAATAGTCTCAATGTGCGATATAGTTGATAGAAATGCATAACTTAATTCATATGTGTTAATGGTACGAACTAAATCAAAATTCAATGAATCTAATAATCTTCCATTAAAGAAATCTGTATCCATTAAATGAGCGGCATTTTTCAAGTTGTTAATTTTTGTAACGTAGTATATATCATCATAATTCAATTGATATATAGATAATTGACTTGACATTGAAAAAGTAGTGAATAGCACTACTAATAGAATACAAACCCAATTATTTTTTAATATTTCTTTGTAGTTAATTGTTTTATATTCTTTATACTCAAAAAAACGACTAATTCTATTTCGATAATGAATAATTAAAATCATATCAAAAATAATAAACACTAAGATTTGAATTATGAAATACGTATTAAATGATGTAAAGAATAATTGGCATGGAAATCCGACTAAAAATGTTATGAAGAAAGTACATAAAAATCCTGCAATGATTCTTTTCCCGGATGTTTTTTCATAACCGAATAAAGATAAAATAAATTCACCTGATAAAGCATATTGAAAAAATAAAAAGAAGTAAAAAATGAAAGTTAATATCCAATTCATTCTTTTTCTCCTTTCTTTTCTTCGTATTCTTTAATACTAAGTTTTTGAATCAATTCTTTTTGTTTTTCACGTAATTTAGAGATTTCTGTTGCTTGAGCAAATAACATAATATACAAAAAGAAAATAAATAAACAAAAAATAAAGTTACTAGTTGACATAAATCCTAATTGATTTGAAATCCATGTTGGAAGTCCCGGAAAAATACTAACTATAAGTAATAAAATTGACCATAAAATCCATACAATGGAATCATCAATATTTAATCCGTGTTTTCTAATTTTTCGAATCACGAATAAAAATGTGACAACACTGGCAATGATAAAAAATACATTTAATCTATATTCCATATTTATTTAACCTTTCTAAATGGTTGAATTAAGAAAATTGATACCATCATACGACTCATATACTTAATTGTATTGACTAAGTTTAAATACGATTCTCCAAATTCTCTTTCACTCATTTGAACTTGAACTTCTTTAATTTTACGTTTTTTTCTAAGCATATAAACGAGTGTATCTGGTTCAGGAGGATTATTCATATCTGTTGCGTAATCCTTGATACAAGCTTTATCATAGGCTCTAAATCCACTCGTTGGATCGGTAATTTTCTTTCCTGTCATTAATCGAATTGAAAAAGCAATTAATCTAGATCCTAACATTCTAGCCGTGATTGGTTTCTTTTCTGTCACAAAACGTGATCCAATCACAATATTGTTTCCTTTTTCAATTTCATCAATTAATGATTGAATGTATTTAGCAGAGTGTTGTCCATCTCCATCAAACTGAATCACGATATCATAATCTTCTTCTAAAGCTATTTTGAAACCAGTTTGTACAGCTCCAAATAGTCCAAGATTACAAATACTATCAATATAATTAAAATTATGTTCTTTTAATACTTGTAATGTATTATCTTTGGAACCATCGTTCACAACTACATAATCTACATTACCCGCATTTTCTTTTATATCATTTACTGTTTTCACAATATTTAATGCTTCATTATAAGCAGGTATAACAACTAATGTTTTCATTCTTTTTCCTCATTCCCTCAACACATTATAAAGAAATATTGTTAGAAATGCAAAAAAGACAGAATGAATCTGCCCTGAATAGCCAAAATCTTCTAAGTACTTTAACTCCACATAACTTCGATTACTTTTTATTTTGCGTTTATTTCAAAAATTTCTTATCTATCGCTTACGAAGTAATTTAGAAATTATTCTTTTAATACTAAAATTACGATATAATTTCGTATTATTACTTAAATCAATATAAGCTTGTTTTAAATTTATAATATCGTCTATACAATCATTGTTATAGTAAAACACATAAATATCAAATGTCATTTTACCTTCATATGAATTGTTAAAGGAAATTATAGGATTTTCTAAAAAATAATAGTCTTCACCCAACACAAGATGAGCATTAGTACTAAAATTATCTATTACTTTACCATCGACAGAAATATTTTTTATTTTAAATATAGCTTTAGTATTTAATTTGATTTCAACCATACCCGAATTAACCAAACAATTTATACTAATTTCTCGGTCTTTATAACAAACTCTATTTAATTTATTTACATTGTTCTGTGCTACCGATATTTTTAGAACATTTTTTTCTTCGCCTAAGATATCAAAAATAGAACAATTCATTTTTTCATAGACATCTGCCAATTTATTGTTTGATACAAACTCCTGAAAGTTAATTTCCATTTGTAAAAATAAATTCTGCAGATCTTTTGATATTCCATATCTAGAATAAAGAGTTTGAATATCCTCTTCCCCTAATCTTGCTAATTGATGACTATGAAAAATTGATCTAAACATGATAAAAGAAACCGGAATGCTACAATTAAATACCCATTCATAGTCAATAACACAATACGTTCCATCTTCTTGTCGAATTATATTTTCTGGAATAAGATCAATATTACAAAATTCATGACAAATTTGGTCTTCTAGTAATGTAAAATCTAATGATCCAAATACTGTTTTAAAAGTATCGTCACATTTAAAAGGAGTTGCATTCCCAACACGAGCAATTTCATTGATAATGTCTAAAGTTGCATAAATTCTTTCATAATCTAATTCATTCACATATTTAGACAACAAGTCTTGTAATGATTTTCCCTTTATGAATTTAAATTCTAATGCATTACCTTTTAATACAACAGGACAATACTCTAACATTGGATTCTTATTAAAAGTAGTAAACATTTTATAATATTTTTCAATATTCTTAACATGTCGATTGCTACTTTCGTCCACAGAATACTTAATAACCTTGCTTTCTTCATCTGTTTCAACAATGTTTGTGTATATTTTAAAAACATCTTTTCTTTCAAATGAAATCTTAGAATATTTTATATCCTTTACCTGTGGATTCAATACAATAAAAAATGAGTTTGAAAACGTTGGTAATTCCCCTGATTCTATTAAAGAGGAAAACACTTTTTGTTCATCAAAAAAGCGGAATCGATAATCATGAAAATCCTCATAACTCAAATCAATATTATCTTTAATTGATTCATCTGTGAAAACTTGATTTGTCAAATAATAATCAGGAAAAGGATAATAGAACTTAAAATCAACTCTTAGTTTATCAAATAAATTAATCCATTGTTTTTTAGAAAAAAGCTTAGAATTTTTATTGAAATTTCCAAATAATTCATCAGTTTCAAAATCTTTAACTCCTGAAAAATAGCGAAGTGCTAATTTATTATTTGTCAAAATAATAATTTCTCCATTTTCATTTAACATCGACAGACACTTTTTAAGTATTTGCTCTTTATTTGATGTTTTATCTAAAACTCCAAAAATAACTATATAATCATATTTTTTTTCTAAACACCAAAAGGTATTTTCAAAATCATCTGAAAATACCTTTTCGAAAATCGTATTTTTTTCTAAAAAGCTTATAATAGAAGATACATTGTCCCCTAAATATAAAAGTCTGCGTTCTTTTTTTATAGGATACCACTTTAAAATATTACTTCTATATTCACAACTATTATAAAACTCTGACATACAAGGCATAAACATATCTCCTTAATAAGTAAAATGAGAAAATAATTTTTAAATTACCCAATCAAATATTGGTAATACTTACATAAACCTTCTTTGAAAGATTGAATTTCAAACGAATGAATACTTTCAATTTTTGAATTATCTAGTACCACTTTAGGCACATCAACGCTTCTTGCATCTTTATATACGACATTAGGATTTAACCCTAATTCTCTTATTTCTTTAATTACATCATTCAATGATACGCCTTCATTACTACTGATATTGAACACTTCTTCTTCACCGTCATATTCAATTAGCGTTGCAATCATTTTACAAACATCTTCAATATAAATATAATCTCGCACTACTGTACCATCACCCCAAATTTCAATTGTTTCATTATTTAAGGCCTTTTTTAAAGCAGCGTCAATAAAACCTACTCCTTTATTGAAATCCTGACCCGGACCATAAGGATTTGAAATACGCGCAATGATCATTTTAGAATGTGATTGTTTATTGAATGTTTTTAATACCGTTTCAATACATAATTTTACCGATCCATAATGATTAATCGGATTTGCAAGTGCATCTTCCTTAATAGGCTGTACATCTTGTATTCCATATACAGTACCTCCAGAAGAAAGAAAAATAACTTTTATATTTTTTTGAACACAAAGATCAAATAAATGCGCACTCTGAACAAAATCCCTAGAATATCCTTGCATAAATCTTGTATTAGAATTACCTGGATTTACAGTACTAAGCGAATGAATAACAACATCTATATTTTCTAATGCACGATTTAATACTTCATCATCAAAAAAATCACCTTCAATATAAGTAACATTTTTTTCTTTTTGTTTTGGATTTTGAATATCGAAAGAGAAAACATTGTATAGTGTCGATAAATATTTTGCTAGGTTTGTTCCAATGAAACCATTACCCCCAATTATTAATACATTTTTCATCTTCTTTAATTCCCTTCACAATAGCATTATAGACTTTTGCACCTTCAACATCCCATGAAGTATTTTGTGCAAACTCAATTCCTTTTTTACGGATAGAGTCCATTTTTTCTTGATTATTTAAATATTCATACATTGTATCAGCAATTTGAATTGGATCATAATCTACTAATACACTGTTTTCTTCATTAACCAACCATTCACTATTTGCACCTTTTGAACATACAGCTATGGAACCTGAAGCCATTACTTCAAGAGGCAATAATGATAAATTTGTATTTGAAATAACTAAACATAAGTCACATGAAGCATATAATTCTGATAAATCTTCTATTTTCATAATACCTCTATTTTGGTGTTTAAAAGGTATTTCGTAAGTAGAAACATCCCATCCCGCAAAAATAACTTCAATATCTTTTTCTTTTTTTGCTAATTCATTTAATGCTAAAAGACCTAATTCAAAATCTCGTCTAGGCGTTACAGGTCTAGCATAAAAGAATACCTTTTTTGTGCTTTCTTTTTTCTCTCTAGGATAGTATAAATCTTTATCGTAAGAAAAACTAAAACTGTCTGCTTTCATCCCATATTCATTAATACAAATATCTTTCAACCAATCTCCTGCAGTAATTCCTCTGAATCCAAATTTATAGGTTTGTTCAGCAAATTCATATTCTGAACCATGTGCATAAAAATATGGCTCGAAATCTTGAATAAAATAGAATTTTGAAATTGTATTATTGAAATTTCTAACACAATATGCTGTGTCCCAGCTGGTTGCCACAGTCCCATGAGCAAATTTCATTAACTTAGCATCATGAATTAATTCAACATTCTCATCCAAAATTGAAAAATGCTTTCTAATAAATTCAGTCAAATATTCATCATTTAAAAATCGTGCAGAACGATATAAATAAACTCGGTTATGAATACCATGTCTTTCTAAGTAAGAAATAAATCGAAAAATATTTAAATGTCCACCTGAACCAACACCCATTTCAGGAATAACCCAGTTTAATATATATTTTTCATCATTTTTATGAGCTTCATATTCACTTTTATTAAACTCTGTTTTTGTTTGATCCGTAATAAATTCCCAAAAATCAATTGTCCCTGTTTTAGGAGCTCCGTTTTTAACTCTTTGAATAGATCCTCTCAAACCTCTTGTTTTTAAGGAACGCATAATTCTTTTAATATCCATATAATACCTCTACTGATTAATTTGTCTTACTTGCTGTGAAAATTTTTTATCCATTTTTTCTTGTTTTTCTTTAGAACAAGTATGATATTTTCCAGCTTTATATGCTGCATAAAAACGATACCAATCACGCTTTATTGCATATTTTTTCCATTCTTTTTTTTCTTTATTAGACATTTTTAAACTATTAACATAATTTAAATCATTTTTTAAATATCTATAAAATCCCACTAACAAATGTGGTATGTCTTTTACCATTACATATTGATGTACATTATACAAACCTTTATATTCATCATAATACCGTTGTTTATATGTTTCTAATGGAAAGTTGTGAGAATGATAAACAGCAGCATATGGGCAATATAATTTCTTATAACCTAACTCTATCATTTTTTTAGCCCATATTTGATCTTCAGCAAAATTTACATCATCATATGGATATTTTTCCCAAATATCTCTTCTCATGCAAGAATTATTGTCTGAATAAAATGATAACAAGTGACGATACCCTTCATCGTTTTGATATCTATTTTTATCTTCCATTTGATAAATTGTATTTGTTTCACCATAACCTTTAAACAATGCAGTTAAATCCCTTTTGTCAAAAATATTACAGTCAGGATATGGATAATGTTTTCCAAAACCACCTACAATTTCTGAATCTGATTTCATAGCATCAATGAAATTCTGTAACCAGTTACAATCATAAGGTTTTGCATCTTGTGTTATAAAAATAATGTACTCACCAGTTCCCAAACTTGCACCTAAATTACGAGTCTTTCCATGTCCGAATTCTTCTTTAGGAATCTGCTTTAAAATACAATCATATTTTTTTATTGTATCTATCGTTTGATCCGATGAACCAGAATCAACACAAATTACTTCATATGAATAAGTTGTTTTCTGACTAAATATCATTGATAGAACTTCATCAAAAAGTTCTCCTCCGTTTTTTGTTGGAATTACAATACTTACATCCATAAATTCACCTTTTCTTTATGCTTCTAATATAACATTAATCAACTTGAATCGAAACTTCCGATTCACTGTCAAATACACCAATAGTTCCTTTATCCGCAACTACACCTAAAACACAGCAATTATAATTTCTACAGAAAACTACCAGATTATCACCTTCAAATGCTGTACATCCTAATGAAAGTAAATATTGTCCTGGTTGTAGATATTGTTTTTGTCTAAAAGTAACAGTAACAATATCGCCTTTTTTCAATGAAGAAGTATCGATATTTTCAAGCATTGTATTTGTACCAGTTAGTTCTGTTCCTTTAATGTCTCTTAACTTAAAAGCAAAAATTGGTTCTAAATTATCTTCATTAATTCTGACTTTCATCTTTACATCATAATAATCGCCTTTGTAAACATTGTTACCTATATCTCCGTTTACAGAAAATATACCAAAGTCAATTATCTCTGCTCTACCATCCCCATATACTTCAATATCAGGATTAATACTGATTTGCTCTTTCCAAAGTTTGCTAGAATCAATATGAGATTCAACTTGATTTGTTTGAGAATCGGCAGATTCATTTTCATTGTATTGCCCAACCATAATTCTCTTATATAAATCGACCATTTCTCTTGGCTTTCCTTCAGCTACCTTGACCCCCGCATTTAAAAGTACACAACGATCACAATAACGAATTACACTTCCCATATCGTGCGTTACAAATAAAATTGTTTTTCCTCTTTCTCTGAATTCTTCAAAACGTCGATAACATTTATTTTGAAAGAAGACATCCCCGACTGATAAAGCTTCATCAACAATTAAGATATCCGGATCAACTGAAATTGCTACAGAGAAAGCCAATCTTGCAAACATACCGCTTGAATAAGTTTTTACTGGCTGATTGATATGATCACCAATATCCGCAAATTCAATAATTGCGTTTAGCTTCTCATCCATTTCTTCTTTAGAAAAACCAATCATCTGTCCGTTTAAATAGATATTTTCAATTCCTGTATATTCCATATTGAAGCCAGCACCTAATTCAAGCAAAGCAGCAATTTTACCTTTAACAATACATTCACCAGATGTAGGTGTTAAAACATTAGTAATGATTTTCAAAATAGTTGATTTTCCACTACCATTTTTTCCAATGATACCCAAAATTTCACCTTTTTTTACATCAAAACTAACGTCTTTCAAAGCTGAAAACTCTTTATGTCTAATTTTTTTTGGAAATAGTGCCTCTTTCAATCTATCACTTGGTTTATTATAAAGGTTATAAACTTTTGTTATATCTTTTATCTCAATAACTTTTTCCATTAATAGTCTCCTTTTATAATACGTCTGCAAAATGAGGTCTCATTCTCTTAAATACCGCACGACCAATTAAAGCTAGAACAACAATAAGTGCCCAAAAATAAATCGTCAAAAGCCAATTTTCTGTAAACCATACATTTCCTAATAACGCACTTCTATATCCTTCTACTACATAGAACATAGGATTTAATTTAAAGATAAACGAAAATGAATATGGTGCAAGCATATTGAAGTCCCATAAAATAGGAGTTAACCACATTCCAGCTTGCAAACATACAGAAACAAGTTGAGGCAAATCTCTAAAAAACACTGCCAAACTAGATGTAAAATATCCCATTGCCATAATCAAGGCAATCATGCAAATTGAATAATAAAATACTTGTAAATAACATAAAGTTGGTAAATGCCCAAACAATGCCATAATTACAAATAATAAAATAACGAAGAATAAGTGAACAAAACTAGCTGAAATAATTTTTATAATTGGAAGAACTTCAATATCAAATACAACTTTTTTTACTAAATAACTGTATTCTAGAAAAACAGATGTTACACTATTGATTCCTTCACTAAAAAAGAACCATGGAATCAAACCGCACATAATCCAAAGTAAAAAAGGCGTGTCCCCATATTGACCTGGAGCCGTTGAACGTAAGCCTATTTGAAATACAAACCAATATATCAAAATTGTAACTAAAGGTTGAGCAAAGGCCCATAAAATACCTAATGAAGAGCCTGCATATCTCTTTTTAATATCATCTTTAGCTAAAAACCAAATTAAATCTTTATTTTTTTTCAAACTTTTTAAAAATTGCATATCGCACCTCACCTACAAAACTCTACAACAATTTCAAGAGTACGTCAAATTATGATTATTTTAAATCAATACGAATTAAACCATCCTTAGCAACATAATTTTCTTTCACATTTAATTTGTTAATCCATGATTTTGTTTCATCCGTTTGATAGGCTCCATCCTCATTTTTCCATAACCAATCTGTGGTAGGCCACAAACAGTAACTTGGATTAATTAGACTATAAACATTTTCAGAGACCCCGGCTTGTCCATGATGAGCCATTTGAACATAATCCATATTTTTAATAGCCTCTCCATTGAGTTCCATTAACTCAACTCCACCTTCAACTCCTAAATCTCCTAAAAATAAAATTTCTTTTTCATTGACAACAAATTTATATACACTCGAAGAATTATTACCGGCATTTTGAATTATTTCTGGATTATAAGTTCTTAAAACATCTACAACTACGTCACCCAAATTAATATTCATATTTAGCTCCACAACAACATTTTCTTTGATTTTGTACAATTGTGCATCTATTTGTTTAATATCTAGTAAGCGATTTGGTTCATATTCACTTACCCACGTTTCCTCAGGAAAGTTATAAAAAATTTTCTTAATTTCAATATCCGCTTTATCAGATTCTAAATACTGCGCCAAAGCACCTGTATGATCTTTGTGGTAATGAGTCAAAAACCATCCTTCAACTATATTGTCACCACTAATTTCTTTTATTTTCTCAACCAAATAATCTTCATCGTCTATAGTACCACCATCAATTACAATCGTAGTTCCATTTGACTCAATAATATAAGACATCATTTGACTATATGATTGATTAGGCAATTGATAAATTGCAATTTCATCTGAATTTTCTTTGCTTCTACATCCAGCTAATAATGCTATTAAGCTTAATGAAAGCATCCATTTTAACAACTTGCTCATAAACGATACCTCAATCCCATAAAATCTATTATACACGAATACGATAGAAAAAGGATGAATGAATTAAATCAGGATAATCAAATTTAACCGGGGTCTGCTAAACCGGGGTCATTAACTGGGGTCTGG
>NZ_JBJEEX010000105.1:0-6133 GCF_051873495.1 Floccifex sp. | reverse complement strand
TGACATTGTTTGTTTTGGACATACGCATGTTCCTTCTAAACAAAAAGAAAATAATGTTTTATTGATTAATCCAGGTTCTATCTGGTTTGATCGAAGTGGTAAAAAAGGAAGCTATGCGATTATAGATATTAATTCGAATGATGTTTGTGTGGAATTTGTTTATAATGATGGAACACATCCATGGTTTGACAGGGAGTTTTAATGATGAAATTTTTTGGGAAAAAAGAAAAAGATGCGATTGTATCAATCGCAACGGGTACGATGATTCCAGCCAATAAAATCAATGATCCGGTATTTGCGCAAGAAATGATGGGACAAACTATTGGCTTTCAATTGGAAGTAGGTGAAATTGTTTCACCAGCTAAAGGAATTGTGGAAATGATTTTTCCAACAGGTCATGCCTTTGCGATTCGTATGAGTGATGGAACAGGTTTTTTAGTGCACATTGGCATTGATACGGTTGAATTAAATGGAAAAGGCTTTAAAGTTTGTGTAAAACAAGGACAAAGTGTAAAAGCAGGCCAAACAATTGTGAAAATGGACTTAAGTCTTGTACAATCGTTAGGCTACGATACAACAACGATGTTGATTGTCAGTGAACCAATCAATAAAACAATTGACTATATTTCTTTTGGAAAAGTCAAAAAAGGACAAGTGATTTCGAAGTGATACAAATCATAAATAAAAACATTATTGATATTAGTGCAGATGCGATTGTCAATGCAGCCAATGAACAACTATTACAAGGTGGAGGTGTTTGTGGAGCTATATTTTCACAAGCAGGTTCAACACAATTACAACAAGCCTGTAATTGTATTGGCTATTGTCCAACTGGAAAAGCGGTCATTACACCTGGATTCAATACAAAAGCCAAATACATTATTCATGCTGTTGGGCCTATTTATAAAGCAAATGATCCAGTAATTCCTGATTTATTGTATTCCGCTTATCAAAATAGTTTAAAATTGGCACAACAATATGAATGTCAATCCATTGTTTTTCCTTTGATTTCAGCAGGTATCTATGGATATCCCATTCAAGAAGCATGGAACATTGCCATTCAGGCAATACTTGATTTTGAATGGGATGATATAGATGTGATTTTTGCGATTTTGGATAAAGAAATCATGAAAGTAGGACAAAACATATTAAAAGATTCTTTAAGGAAATAATAAAATGTTATAAAATAATGACTATGAAAAAGGTCATTATTTTTTTATTATCGTTATTATTATCAATTAGTGGATGTTCAAGTCAAATTGATGTTGAACCAACAAAGCCAACAGGAACATTTGAACTACAAGTACTTGATGTAGGACAAGGATTAAGTGTATTGGTTGAAAGTGATGGACATTATTTATTATATGATGGAGGAGGCCGGTCTGCATCAAGTTATGTTGTCAGTTACCTTGAAAATGAAGGAATTGAAAAATTTGATTATATTATTGCTTCTCACTATGATGAAGATCATATTGCAGGTCTAGTCGGGGTTTTAAATGTATTTGCTTGTGATTTAGTTTTAGACCCAGATTATGAAACGGATTCACAAATATATGCTTCTTTTAAAAATAAAGTAAAAAATGAGAAACATCCTGAATTAAAGGAAACATATCAATTAGGTTCGGCTTCTTTTGAAATTATTGGACCTATAAAAGAATATGGTGAAGATAATGATAAAAGCATTTGCATTCGTATCACATTTGGAAATACCCATTATCTAATTTGTGGAGATGCATCTATTAAAGCAGAACAAGATATGCTGAATGAAGATATACAATCAGACGTATATATTGTATCCCACCACGGTTCTAAGTATTCATCAAGTCAGGAATTTATTCAAAAAGTAAATCCTAAATATGCGATTATTAGTTGTGGTTTAAATAATAGCTATGGACATCCGGATCAAGAAGTATTAAATAATTTGTCACAATGTGAAATTTATCGTACAGATACACAACATGAAATTATTTGTACAAGTGATGGAACCAATGTTACATTTGAACAAAAAGAACAAAATGTCACTTATGTATGTAATAAAAATTCAAAGAAGTTTCATAGACCAGATTGTTCAAGTTTAGATTCTATGAAAGAGGAAAATAAATATTATACATCGAATACAAGGGAACAATTAATTCAAAAGGGATATGGACCATGTGGTTTATGTAAACCATAAAAGGAAGATTATGAATCTAGTAAAAAAAGATATTGAGAATTATCAACAATTATTATTAAAACGAGATGAATTACAAAAAGAAGCTATTCAGTATCGAGTGGCTTATACAGCTATGTTTGGTGATATCATTAATGAATTGTTTCAACTTGTTATAGAATGTACGGCTTTAAAAAAGAAAATATCGTATTGTCAATTAAAGGTAAACAAAGGCATGGATATTATTGAAAGTGAATTAGAACAGTTTGTTGATCAAGAACTTAAGAATTATTATCAAAAACTTCAAAAAATGAAAGAGGATGTACAAACTTCTAAACAAAGTGAATCGTTAAGTGAACAAGATTTAAAACAAATAAAGATGATTTATTATCGTTTAGTTAAAAAGATTCATCCTGATTTACATCCAGAATTATTTAAAGATGAAAAGATGCAAGAACTATTCTCAAGAATTCAAGATGCGTATGTTTGTAATCAATTAGATGAATTGATGAATCTAGAGGTATTGGTTGATAAATTAATAGGTAAAGAAGAAATTCATATTCCTGATATAGATGCGCAAACAGAAAAAATAAAAGAACAAATTCAAGAAATTGTTTCCACAAATCCTTATTTATATAAAGATATTTTAGAAAATGAAGATAAGTGTAATCAATATATGGAAAAATTTAAACAGGATATTCATCAATATCAAAAATATAAAGAGGAACTTGAAAAACAAGTTTTAAAATATGATATAAAGCAGGTGATTTCATGAATGATTTAACGCTAAAAGATGATATTTTACCTATCTTAGAACAAAATGATTTATCAACGTTAGTAGAGCCATTAACTAAAGAAATTCATTTATTTGATTGTACTATTGCCGGTACTTCTTATATTGAAGATAAAACAGTTTTCACAATGTTAAAAAAAGAAGATTATTTAGTATTTCAAAGAGAAAATAATAAATATGACAATAATGCGATTCTGATTTTAACAGAAGATAATATAAAGTTAGGCTATGTTCCTCGAAAAGATAATATAATTTTTGCGCGTTTAATGGATGCAGGTAAATTATTAAAGGGAAAAGTAATTGATATTCAAAAGAAGAAGGATTACTTTCATGTAGAAATTGGAATTTATTTAATTGATTTTTAATTCATGTGATTTGTTTCAAATACATATAAATGATATAATACACGAAGTGTGAGGAGATTATTATGAATATTGATGATTTAGTAATATATGATTGTCCTTTATGTGAAGGAGCTTCTTTGTTAGAAGAAGAAGGAAATAGTTACTATGTAACTTGTATGGAATGTGGTTGTCATTCTGTGAATGTGAATTTTAAAACAGATGAAGATCGTTATAAAGCTGCTCAAAAAACAATTGAGTTATGGAATAAAGGAAAAGTCATTAAATTAGAACCAGGTGAATAAAAATTCTCTAAGAAATTATCTTAGAGTCTTTTTATTTGTTTGATTAAATAAATCTTATTTCCTATAATAGGAGAGGTCAAATAAAAAAGCTCTCTTGCGAGAGCTTATTTACAAAAATGGCGTCCTGGAAGGGATTCGAACCCCTGACCGTGCGCTTAGAAGGCGCATGCTCTATCCAGCTGAGCTACCAGGACAACACAAGTATTATATCAAATAATTTTAATATTTCAAGGATAAGGATGAAAAAAATGAACGAAATAGAAGAAAAAAAAGGTTATGCGTTTGAAGGGTGGTATATTGACCCGGAAAGAAAGAAAAGATTGAACCCAGGAGGGATATTACCACATGAAATGGTTTTATATGATAAATGGAGTTTAATTGAATATGATGTAACATATGATCTAAATGGAGGAGAAAATTCAAAATTAAATCCTACTACGGTCAACATTGAATCAGGATTAATCAAATTATATCCGGCTCGTAAGAAAGGTGTATGTTTTAGTCATTGGACCTTAAACGGAAAACCAACGGAAGTAATTCCCGCTCAAATTTATGAACCAATCAAATTAGTTGCGCATTACCAACCTTTGTGTACGGTTCACTTTGAAACACGAGGAGGCGGATTGATTGCGAATCGTAAAGTCAATGAAGATGGTTTATTAGAGGAATTTAGACCCCCTTTGAAAATGGGATATGAATTCGATGGTTGGTATTGGGACATGAATTGTCAATATAAGTTTAGCTTTGATCAAGTGATTCATAAGTCGTGTATTTTATATGCGAAATGGAAAATCAAACATTATCGTGTAACATATGATGCCAATGGAGGAATTTCATCTCGTATGAATCCGAAGAGTTATACGTATTTTGATCCTGTGATTGAACTTAGACCAGCTATTAAAAAGGGGTATCGCTTTTTGGGGTGGTTCGATGCTCGTGGTAATAAACAAAATGAAATTTTGCCTTATTCCATTGGAGACAAAAACTTTATTGCTCATTTTGAAAAGATAGAATAAAATGATAGACATGAATGAAAATGTATTAGGATATGAATCCGAATCTAAATTATTAATGCAGTTTGCGATTCCTTCTATTATTTCGATGGTCGTGAGCTCACTCTATAATATCGTAGATCAAATTTTTATTGGAAAAGGAGTAGGGTATCTTGGCAATGCAGCTACTAATGTTGCCTTTCCTTTAACGACAATTTCTTTGGCAATTTGTTTGATGATTGGAATTGGGTCTTCGTCTCGTTTTTCTTTGAACATTGGTGCTAAGAAAATGGAAGAGGCTAGACAAGTTGCAGGAAATGCAGTGGGACTAACTATTGTTGCTTCGATATTATATGTAATTATTGTACAAACATTTTTGCCTGGTTTGTTGACTGTTTTTGGAGCAACGGACAATGTTATGGATTATGCGATTTTATATACTAGAATCACAACGTTGGGTGTTCCTTTCTTAATGGCAAGTAATATTTGTTCGAATTTAATTCGTGCTGATGGTTCACCTAAATATTCTATGATGTGCATGATTATTGGAGCTGTTATTAATACGATACTAGATCCTATCTTTATTTTTGTGTTTGATTTAGGAATTGCAGGAGCTGCCATCGCAACTATTATTGGTCAAATTGTTTCAGCTATTATTGCGATTCGTTATTTATTTCATTTTAAAAATATAACATTAGAAGTATCAGATATTCATGTATCGTTGCAAGATACACTAAGTGTTTGTTCAATTGGAATGTCGGCTGGAATAAATCAACTTGCGATTTTATTGGTGCAAATTGTATTAAATAATTCATTGACATATTATGGACAATTTAGTGTGTATGGATCTGATATTCCTTTAGCGGCTTGTGGAATTGTAATGAAAGTGAATAGTATTTTAATGGCTTTCATCATTGGTCTTTCACAAGGTATGCAACCTATTGCAGGTTTTAATTATGGAGCTAAAAAATATAATCGTGTTCGTAATGTGGTTTGGCTAACTATTGGAATTAATTTTATTATTTCTTTAATTGGATGGTATTTGTTCCAATTTCAAACGGCAAAGGTATTATCGATATTTGGCTCAGAAGATGGGTTGTACTTTGAGTTTGCGATTCATTTTATGAAAGTATTTTTAGCTTTATGTATTGTCAATGGAGTACAAGTGATTTCGTCAGGATTCTTTTCGTCGATTGGAAAACCATTAAAAGGAATGATTCTTTCTTTGATTCGACAAGTAATTTTATTGATTCCTTTATTGGTGATTTTAGGACATGAATTTGGTTTAGATGGAATTATGTTTGCGGCTCCTATTAGTGATGCGATAGCTTTTGTGGTTTCTTGTTTTTTCTTAATTCGAGAGACAATTACCCTTACTAAACAACATCGTAGCCAAGGTGTTATTTGAAAGAGGACTTGGAAATGTAGTGCACTGAAAAAGTTGGACTATAAAATTTAACTTCATTTTAAATATGATAAGGACTTTTGTCTATAAGCTAATGGGTAACCAAAGTTAACCGGGGTTTTTCCAAAGTTAAGTGGGGTCAACACCG
>NZ_JBJEEX010000104.1:0-6331 GCF_051873495.1 Floccifex sp. | reverse complement strand
TACGTACGGTGCAATGAGAGGGGCGAAAATAGTTTATTTTCCCTCTACTCTATTTGCTTTTTAAATACTTTCACAATATAAACTACATATAAAATCAATACAATACTATAAATTAAATAATGGAACCAATGTACATTTTCAAGACTAAGTGTTAAGAATGCTTGTGCATAAACTGTAATATAAACAATGGATAGTATGTTTAGAACTACAATATATATTTTTTTGAATTTATTATGTGTTTCTTTTAAAAATGAATCAATTAATCTTGAAATTATAAAACCACCAACAAGCAAACTCTGAATATAAAAAGATGAAGTCATATTTATTACATTATTAACAATGGTCTCCTTTCTAAAAATGATAGTACTATCTTTGATTTTACTATAAACGAAGATTGTTTTTTTTCAATACTAATACTATTATTCTTAACAATTTTAGCTGATTAATGTTTTCATATTCCCATCTTTTATAATATTTAAATCAATGACTTTATTTTTCTCTTCTTTCGATGCGAATTCCACAAATGTTTCATGACTACCAATTTTTACTTTTACTTTACTATAAATTGTGTAATCTTTTTCTAGTTCATGATAATCTTGAATGTACATTTTTTTATTGTTGTCATAGGCTTGGATTTGATAGGTACTTAATTCATGAATCATTTTTAAATACATTTCATAGTCCATATATTTATAAAACATAGAATCATAATATGCTTGTTCTTGATTGGAATTCTTTAAGAATTCTATATAAGCACTATCACTTGTATTTAGTGTTTTTCGAATCACAATGGCTGTACTAACGTGTTTTATTTCTGGTCTTTTAAATATAGTTGTGGAATGAATGCCATGGAATACAATTAAAAACATAAATACAATAAATAGAATTTTAGTGAATAATATAAATTTTTTTTCTTTCTTGTAGTGAATGTTCATGTTTCTATCATAACATAATAAAAAATGATTATAAGAGTGGAATATTATATTTTTTATGATACATTCATTTCATGAGACTATCTTTTTCTTCGTTTATTATTTCAATGGGAATTAGTATTTTATTTATTTATGTATTTAATTTATTGTTGAAATCTTACAAACACTATCATAAATTACGAATTGATTTTATGAATATTTGTATTCATGTGATTATGATTAAATTATTAATTCCATGTGAATTATTATATACATTTTCGATTCCTTCTCATTATATTATGCTTTGGTTTTATCGATTTTTTTATTTCCCAATTAAAGGAATTCCATTATATAGAATATTAATTTTCTTATGGATTTGTGGAAGCGTAGCATGTCTTCTATTTTTTCAAAGAAATTAATCAATGTTCATCAGTTTATTAAAAAAATACCAGATGAACCATTATATAAAAATGGTATTCGTTATTATCGTACGGATTTAGTGGATACACCTATGGTAATTGGTATTAAAGGATATATTTTGATTCCTAAAAATGGATACGAAAAAGAATTGGATTATATTTTACTTCATGAACAGGAACATATTAAAAAACATGATATTTTAAAGAAATATTTTGTGTATTTTTTAATTATGATTTATTGGTGGTTTTTCCCTGTTTATAAACTCAAGGAACAAGTGGATTTAATCATTGAGATGAATGTGGATTTTAGAGTTACGAAAGATATGAATAAAGAAGAATTCTTTGATTATGCTCAAAGTATTATTTCATGTATGACACAATCAAGTTCACAAGGAATAGGATTTAGCATTGATGAACATAATGATATGAAATATCGAATGAAGTATTTAATGGAAGGATATCAAGCTAAAAAAACGAATCCTTTAATTTTAGCTACACTAGGATTTGTAGTGTTTTTATCGAGTTTAGTTGTATTTGAACCAATTCCTTTAAATCAGTTTGGTGTCTTTGATTTGTTGGGATCTAGTGATAGTTATATTATTCATTTTCAAGATGGTACAGATCGTTTATTTATTGATGGGAACGACTTAGGAAACATATCAAATATAGATGATGATTTATTAAAGGGAATTGAAATATTGGAGGAAGTGCAATGAAAAAAGCAGTTGTTACGTTTCTTTTTGTGGTTCTTTCACTTGGTTTAATATCAAGTTTGTCAGTGGATTATTATTCTTTATATGAGAAATATCAACTGTCGTTGAGTGGACACGTGATTGATTATAAGTTTAAAAATGAAAATGGACATTTGTATAAAAGAAAATATGATTTTACGGATAATAAATGGATTGATAGTTGGAGACGTGTATAGCGTCTCTTTTTTGTTTCTTGATTAATTGATAAAAATAAGTTATATTATTGTGTGTTAGATATAACTAACTATTCGAAAGGAGTTCGTATGACATTAAATGAACTTGAAATAGGAAAAAGAGCACGAATTATTAAAGTAGGCGGAACGGGTTCGCTTCGTCAACATTTTTTAGATATGGGATTAATTCCTGGGGCACGCATCACATTAATTAAATTTGCGCCTATGGGAGATCCAATTGAATTTCAAATTCATGGATATGAATTAACACTTCGATTAGATGATGCCAAACAAATTGAAGTAGAATATATAGAATCAAATCAAGATATAGATGAAATTGTTCCTGATAAAAAAGTAGAACACCCAGGTCTAGGAGAAGAAGGAAGATTTCATAATAAAGACGAGGAACATCCTTTAGATCCAAATGAAACATTGACCTATGCTTTAGTGGGAAATCAAAACTGTGGAAAAACAACGTTATTTAATCAATTAACGGGTTCCAATCAACATGTGGGAAATTTCCCAGGGGTTACTGTGGATCGTAAAGATGGTCCTATTAAAGGATATCCCAATACGATGGTAACAGATTTACCGGGTATTTATTCTATGTCACCGTATACAAGTGAAGAAATTGTTTCGCGTAATTTCGTATTAGAAGAAAAACCCAAAGCGATTATTAATATTGTCGATGCAACGAATATTGAAAGAAATTTATATTTAACGATGCAGTTATTGGAAATGGATATTCCTATGGTTGTAGCACTAAATATGATGGATGAATTAACTGGAAACGGTGGTTCTATTGATATTAATAAAATGGAAGAAATGTTAGGCGTACCAGTTATTCCTATTTCGGCTAGTAAAAACGAGGGAGTAGATGAGTTAATTCAACATGCCATTCACATTGCCAAATACCAAGAAAAACCAGTTCGTCAAGATTTCTGTAGTGAAGAAGACCACAATGGTGCGGTACATCGTTGTTTACACGGAGTTCGTCATTTGATTGAAGACCATGCTCAAAGAGCACATCTTCCTTTAATTTTTTCTTCGAGTAAATTAGTAGAAGGGGATGATTTAATTTTAGATGCTTTAAAATTAGATCAAAACGAAAAAGAAATGCTTGAGCATATCATTGTGCAAATGGAAACAGAAAGGCAATTGGATCGTTCGGCAGCTATTGCTGATATGCGCTATGCATTTATTAAAAAAGTAAGTCAAGCTTGTGTGAAAAAGCCGAAAATGAGTAAAGAAAGAATTCGTTCGGAAAAAATAGATAAAGTATTAACAGGAAAATATACCGCAATTCCAGTGTTTGTCTTAATTATGCTTCTTGTGTTTTATTTGACTTTTAATGTGATTGGAGCTTTTTTCCAGGATATCTTCCAAATGGGAATTGATACACTAATGAAGCTTGTGGATACGCTATTAACGAATTATCAAGTCAATGAAACCATTCATAGTTTAATTATTGATGGAATGTTTGAAGGAATTGGATCCGTTGTAAGTTTCTTACCAATTATTGTGACTTTATTTTTCTTCTTATCAATTTTAGAAGACAGTGGTTATATTGCTCGTGTCGCCTTTGTGATGGATAAATTATTACGAAAAATTGGTTTATCCGGAAGAAGTATTGTTCCGATGTTGATTGGATTTGGATGTACAGTACCTGCAGTTATGGCAACGCGTACTTTACCATCTCAACGAGATCGTAAACTAACGGTATTATTAACGCCTTTTATGTCATGTAGTGCCAAACTACCGATTTATGCGTTCTTTGTGGATGTATTCTTTACCCAACATAAAGGTTTAATTATGGCAGGTCTATATTTTTTAGGAATTATCATTGGAATTTTAATGGCGTTCCTTTATAAGGCAATCCTATTTAAAGGAGAAGCGGTTCCTTTTGTGATGGAACTACCAAATTATCGTCTTCCTTCGGCTAAGAATGTTGGTCAATTATTATGGGAAAAAGCGAAAGATTTCCTTCAAAAAGCGTTTACTATTATTCTTTTGGCAACGATTGTCATTTGGTTTCTACAACGATTTGATACACATTTCAATGTCGTAACAGATTCCAAAGATAGTATTCTTGCCATGGTTTCTTCTATTTTAGTACCAATTTTTAAACCAATTGGATTAGGAGACTGGCGTATTTGTACATCTTTAATTAGTGGAATTATGGCAAAAGAAAGTGTTGTTTCTACTCTGCAAGTTTTATTTAATGGAAGTATTACAGCGGTTATGACAACAGCTAGTGCAGCGTCTTTACTTGTCTTTAGTTTGTTGTATTCACCATGTGTGGCAGCTATCGCATCCATTAAAAGAGAATTATCGACAAAATGGGCAATAGGAATTGTCTTATGGCAGTGTATTGTGGCATGGATTTGTTCATTTGTGGTTTATCATTTAATTTTATTGATATAAAATAAAAGAATGAAGAAAAGAACAATTGTATTATTATTGATACTCGTTATCGGAATCAGTTTTTTAGGCTATCGCCACTATGCGTTTGAATATCGCTATGGAACTGAACCTGAAACCGATTTAACGGAAACAAATACCGATCCTTTATTAGACGATCAAACGATTATGAAGAATTTAAGTAAATACGAGGATTTATCGACGTTGAATCTACAAGAACTCAATCAAACGAGTTATGTGATTCCTGGTTTGAAAGCAACTAAAACATTGGCTGGGAATACGGCTACGGATTTTAGTATGTGTACGTCTATGACACCACAAGGTATTTGTATAACGGAAAAGTATTTATTCATTAGTGCGTATTGTCATACGCATTCGCATAATTCAGTTTTATATATGATGGATAAAAATACGCATCAATTTATTAAAGAAATTGTTCTAAGTGGAAAACCACATGCAGGAAATATAGCTTATGATGATGTCCATAATAATATATGGATTGCCTGTACAGGAGAAAATGTTATTACTTCTGAGCGTACGGCTTATTTAAATTGTATTTCATTAGAAAAAATTGAGAAATATGATTTTAATTCGGAAAAGAAGCCTATTTCTTATGATAAAAAGTATCAAATAGATGGTTTTAGTTCTGCTTCTTTTTTAAGTTATTATCGTAATAATTTATTTGTAGGTCATTATTATGAAGGCGAATGGAAAGATAGTTATGTAGTACGTTTTCCAATTGATGATGAAGGTGGATTAGAAACGAAAACAGTATTTGGAAATCATGAAATTGCCTATGGAAAAGAAAAAGCAGTGATTGATCAATATTGTCAGGGAGTATATTTAGATACGGGTTATTGTATTTTAATTCAATCAAGTGGTACCAAAGATAGTAAAGTACAATCGTTTGTGAATTCAGATTTTCAAGAAGATGTGGAAGAAATGATTAATTTGGATGAACAATATAAGTTATTTCTTAAACAACAAGAAGCATTAAAATCGCTAGAACTATCGTTAGAAGAACAAAATCATATCGTAGAAAGTTTAGAAGAAGATATTGATGATTTAAAAGAAGAAAAAGCTTTTTTGATAGATGAAGAAGATAAAGAAGGGTATCAAGAAATTAAAGAAAAAATTGATACACTGAAAGATGAAAAAGATGAGGCTCAATTAAAAGCTTTAAGCATTAAAAAAGAAATCAATATCCTTCAAAGAGAAATGATTGACTTTGATGAACAAGCTTATCTTGATCGTACTAAAGAAACAAAAGAGTATACGCTACAAGATGATCAAGCAGATCGTACCTTTGTGTTTCCACCTCGTCTTGAACAAGCAATGATATCAAAGTATGGGGATTATGATGTGTATTTATTATTTGAATCAGCTGCGTATTCATATCGAGCACAAGCAAGTAGTGTAATTGATCGTGTTATTGTTTGGGGATAAAAGTAGGAAAATAGTTAATCCTACTTTTTTTATTTTAATGAAAAAAGAAAAATGTTGGTAAAAACCAACAATGTCGGTATAAAAATAAAACCGTGCAGTGCACGGTTTTACCTAGAAAATATAGCTTATTTATTCAATTGGGATATATCTTGTTTCATCAACACGTTTAGGTGCTTCTTTAGGAAGAACAATCTTCAATTCACCATTAT
>NZ_JBJEEX010000103.1:0-31398 GCF_051873495.1 Floccifex sp. | reverse complement strand
ACAACAATAATATCAGAATTTAAAAAGACTGTCGACCACTTTGTCAACAGTCTGTAAGTAGATTGTAAAATCTACTTTTTTTGTAGGCAAAGTTGCTATAAAATAGACATGGAGGAAAAAATTATGAAGATAGTAGATGAATATTTTGGATGTGATGTATTTGGCCCTTCCGCAATGCAAAAATATCTACCCCATGCCGTTTATCGTCAAATGATTGATGTAATGGAAAACGGTAAAGAACTCCCAAGTGAAATTGCAGATACCGTCGCTAATGCAATGAAAGACTGGGCAATGGATAAAGGTGCCACTCATTATACACATTGGTTCCAACCAATGACAGGAATAACTGCTGAAAAACACGATGCCTTTATAAATCCAACAGGGCCTAATTCGGTCATCAGCGATTTTAGAGGAAAAGAATTAATTAAAGGTGAACCCGATGCTTCTAGTTTCCCAAGTGGTGGATTAAGAGCCACGTTTGAAGCCAGAGGATATACTGCCTGGGACCCAACATCTTTCGCGTTTGTAAAAGAAAAAACATTATATGTACCAACTTTATTCTGTTCATATGATGGATCTGCGTTAGATAAAAAGACCCCTTTATTACGTTCTCTAGATGCCTTAAACAAAGCAGCTGTTCGTTTATATAACTTGATGGGATACAATATCACAAAAATAAACACAACCGTAGGACCCGAACAAGAATATTTCTTAATAGATGAAGAACTATATAAACAAAGATTTGATTTGATGGTAACAGGAAGAACTCTTTTTGGAGCAGCTCCAGTAAAAGGACAAGAATTAGATGACCATTATTTCGGAAATATTTCTCAACGTGTAAAAGCATACATGGAAGAAGTAGACGAAGAACTTTGGAAATTAGGTGTTTTTGCCAAAACGGAACACAAAGAAGTTGCTCCGTGTCAATTTGAATTGGCACCTGTATACTCTTCTACAAATATTGCCAATGATCAAAACCAAATCACAATGGAGGTTTTACAAAAAGTTGCCAAACAACACGGATTTGTATGTCTATTACACGAAAAACCGTTTGAAGGTGTCAATGGATCTGGTAAACACAACAACTGGTCTTTCTCTACTAATGATGGAGAAAACCTATTAGAACCAGGAAAAAATCCTAAAGATAATATTCGTTTTCTTATTACTTTAGCAGCCATCATTAAAGCCGTTGATGAATATCAAGATTTATTACGAATTAGCGTTGCTTCAGCTGGAAACGATCATCGATTAGGAGCCAATGAAGCACCACCAGCTATCATTTCAATTTACTTAGGAGATGAATTAACAGCTATTCTTGAAGCAATTGAAAAACAAGAAGAATATGAAGACAACATCGATCGTGAACTTGTATTAGGAGTTGATGTTTTACCTCCTATTCCAAAAGATACAACAGACCGAAATCGTACAAGTCCATTTGCGTTTACAGGAAATAAATTTGAATTCCGTATGTTAGGTTCTTCTTTAAACATCTCATGTCCTAACACAATTTTAAATACAATTGTTGCCGAAGAACTTAGTGAATTTGCTGATGAAATCGAAGCACATGATAAAGACAATGTAGATGCTTATGTAAATCATTTAATTCGTAAAACAATCCGTGAACATAAACGTATTATTTTCTCAGGAAATGGCTATTCAGAACAATGGCGTCAAGAAGCTTTAAATAGAGGTTTATTGGAATTAAAAACAACACCAGATGCCCTTGTTCATTATACAGATGACAAGAATATTAAATTGTTTGAAAAACATAAAGTTTATTCAGCATCTGAATTACAGGCACGTCAAAATATTCTATTAACTAACTATTATCAAGTTATCTTAATTGAAGCCAAAACAATGGTTTATATGCTTCGTAAACAAATTCTACCTTCTGTATTTAACTATGAAGCAAAACTAGCTACAATTATTCAAACAAAGAAAAATAGTGGTATTTCTTCTCCAATGGAAGTCAAAATGTTGAAAAACATTGATACTCCATTAGAAAAAGTAAGCAACCATGTAGATGAATTAGAAACAATGATAGAAAAATCATTTGAAGACGAACAAAAAGCAGCTCGATTCGCTGCTGATGAAATGCTTCCATTAATGGAAAAAATTCGTACTTTAACAGATGAAATTGAACGCAATGTTTCTAAAGAAGATTGGCCAATTCCAGATTATAATGAAATCTTATTTCAATCATGTGAATAGTACTTTTTTAAGTGCTATTCACTTTTTTAATTCACAATCCATTTAAAATAAATCATTGGCATAAAATTCACAATCGCATATCTAGGAATATAATAAATATCATCTTTTCTAGAACAATTATGAAATTGATTATAACTAAAAGCCATTTTTACTTTTCTATTTATTATAACTTCCCTTGCCTTTTCACTAGAAACACCATAAGGAAAAGCAAAATAAGTATAATCTACGATTCCAGTATCAAAATCTTGTTCAATTTCATTTTTTGTCATGGTTTCAATAACTTTGTTTTTGCCATCTTTGCGATGAAGATCAAACGAATGAGAATAAAATGAAACTGTCTCATCATTAATCAATTGATTCTCTTTAATATATTTTTCTTTTTCATCTAAAGCATGTTTTCCTATCACAAAACAAGTCGCATTAAATCCATATTTTTCTAATACCGGTTTAACTAAAGAAATAAATGATTCATATCCATCATCAAATGTTAAAACAATACTCTTTTCGTCAATTTCTAAAGTTCCTCGATAAAAATCATATAATTCATCCAATGACAATGTATGGAAATCATGTTCATATAAATACTTCATTTGTTCTTCAAAATCAGAAAGTGATAACGTATATCGACTATCAATTTTTGTTTCGTCACAAACAATATCATGATACCCTAAAATTGGAATAGACGGTTCATTGGGTATAAATAGTAAACAAACAATAAAACAAAAACAAATGCATCCAATTATTTTCTTTTTCATATTGTCTCATTATACAAATAAAAAAAAGCATAATCAACTTATGCCTTTATACAATCTACACATTCAATTTTAAGTAAATCAATTAATTCCATAGGACTCATTTCAATTTGAATTCCTATCTTACCACCAGAAAAAATAATGGAATCATATAACACACATTCTTCATACACAAAAGTTTTAAATGATTTCTTCATTGCCAAAGGAGAACAGCCACCACGAACATAACCTGTAATTTTGGTAATGTCTTTAACATGAATCATTTCAATCGATTTAACATTTGCCACTTTAGCACATTTCTTTAAATCCAGTTCTTTGTCTACTGGAATCATAAACACAAAAAACTCTTTTGTATTTGCTTGTGTTACCAATGTTTTATAGACCATTTCATATGGCTCATGCAACAAATCAGCTACTTGAACACCATCCACTGCTTCTTTTCCATGTGGATATTCATGAGTTGTATAACTAATATTATTTTGATCTAATATTCTCATCGCATTGGTTTTAATCATTTTTATTCTCCTCTAGTATTTTGTTAGCAACCTCAATTTTAGGAATAGAATTATCCATCGCAACTTTTTCAATGTAATGATGTGCTTTTTGTTCTGACCAATGATATTGTTCAATTAAAACAAGTTTAGCTTGCGTCACAACATGTTCATCTTTCATTTTTTTCTTTAACTTCTTTATTTCATTTTCAAGTACTTTCTTTTGCGAAATAAAAGTATTCATTAAACAAATTGTTTGATAAAGCATTTGGCGATTCGTTGGCATCGATACTACAAAAATAGAATCATCTTTTAATCGATAAGTTACTTGATCAAATATATCATTTTTTACAAGTAAAATCACGCCTACTGAAAATGAATGAACAATTTCTTGTGCAGATTTAATTCCAAATTCATCTTTTACAGGACATTGAATCAATAAATAATCGAAAATAATGGTTCTTAATTTCTTTTTTGCCTCTTGTATAGTTTCAACAACGCTCAATGAATATTCCATTGAAGGCATCAATTCCTTTAAAATAGGAAGTAATTTCGTTCCACTCGATACAATCAATACTTTTTTCTTATTGATCATGATGACCTCTATTTTAAATAAGCATCAATAATTTTTTTAGGAATGTATTTTCGAATGAAATCACTTTCACTAGCAACTGTACTTGCTTTTCGTATCGAAGATGGAATAGCTTTCAAATGTGATGTTGTATCTTCTTTTGCTTGATATAAATTTTCATCTACTTGTTCAGGAACTTGAAGCTTTCTTTCAATTCCATCTAAACCAGCATAAATAATCAAGGCAAAAGCCAAATACGGATTGCAATGTGGATCTGGTGTTCTTATTTCAAAACGATCTTTTCCGTTTTTTGTAGCCGGAATACGAATGGCCTGGGTACGATTGTGTTTTGACCAACTAATATATTTAGGAGCCTTTCGCTTTCCAATTCGTTCATAAGAACTTTCCGTTGAATTTAGAAATAAAGTCATTTCTTCTAAGTGTTCTAAAACACCTGCAATCACATTATATAAATAACTATTTCCATCACTCGCATCAATAGAAACATTGATATGAAGTCCATTCCCTGCTTCTTGTTTCAAAGGCTTTGGTCCAAAATCCGCATACAACCCACTGCTTTTTGATATAGCCTTAACAACCCACTTAAATGTTTGAGCATTATCAGCTGCTTGTAAGGCATCACTATAGCGAAAATCAATTTCATTTTGACCAGGACCTTCTTCATGATGACTTGCTTCCGGATGAATTCCCATATCCGCTAATGTGTAACAAATATCTCTTCGAACATCTTCTCCTTTATCCTCAGGAGATACATCCATGTATCCGCCTTGATCAAGGGGAATAAACGTATTATTTTCATTTTCATCAAGTTTAAATAAATAAAATTCAAATTCAGTTCCAAAATGGAATACAATTCCCTTTTCTTTTGCCGCTTGAATAGCTTGTTTTAAAATATAACGACAATCTCTTTCAAATGGTGTGTCATCAGGATTTTTAATTTGACATTCCATACGAAGAACTTGTCCTTCTAAAGAACGCCATGGCAATATACAACAAGTTTCAGGATCCGGATATAAAAATAAATCACTGTCTTGTTCATCTAAAAAACCAACAATAGCACTTCCATCAATGGAAATTCCTTCTTTAAAGGCTTTAGGTAGTTCTTCTGGTAAAATCGAAACATTTTTTTGTTTACCAAATACATCGCAAAAAGACAGTCGTATAAATTTCACATCTTCATCGTGAACAAAGTCTAATATCTCTCTATAGTTCATATTTATCCTCCAATGGTTTCTTTATACTCTTTTTTTACATTTCTTTCAATACTTTGAAAATAATTTCATTTATTGTTGACAATATCTTTAAAAAGACTAAAATGATTACATAAATAAAGGCAATGGTGCCAATCATACTTTTTTAAGTATGCACCATTGCCTCTTTTTTATCGAAAAGGAGAGCTATATGATGAAACAAACTGTACCTGAAATTTTTGGATCTAAAGTATTTAATCAAGCCGAAATGAAAAAAAGACTTCCGAAAGACACTTATAAAGAGTTAATGAAAACAATTGATGAAGGCAAACCATTAAATATTAAAATTGCCAACGCAGTTTCCCATGCGATGAAAGAATGGGCCCTTGAACAAGGAGCTACACATTATACACATTGGTTCCAACCAATGACAGGAGTAACTGCTGAAAAACATGACAGTTTCATCCATCCAACCGATGATGGAAATGTAGTAATGACATTTTCTGGAAAAGAATTAATTAAAGGTGAACCAGATGCTTCCTCTTTTCCAAATGGTGGATTAAGAGCAACCTTTGAAGCTCGTGGATATACCGCATGGGATCCTACATCTTATGCCTTTATTAAAGATAAAGTATTATGTATTCCCACTGCTTTCTGTTCTTATACAGGACATGCCCTAGATAAGAAAACACCATTGTTAAGATCAATGGAAGCTATCAATAAACAAGCCCTTCGTATTTTAAAATTATTTGGAAACGAAGATGCAGTATCAGTTAAAACAACAGTTGGACCTGAACAAGAATATTTCCTAGTTGATGAAAAATTCTATGAACAACGTAAAGATTTAATTTATACAGGACGTACATTATTTGGAGCCAATTCACCAAAAGGACAAGAAATGGAAGACCATTACTTTGGAACTATTAAATCTCGTGTACAAGAATTCATGGATGATTTAAATGTTGAATTATGGAAACTTGGTATTAGTGCTAAAACAGAACACAATGAAGTAGCTCCTGCACAACATGAATTAGCTCCTGTCTTCTCTACAACAAACATTGCCACAGACCATAACCAATTAACAATGGAATTGATGCAACGAATTGCCAAGAAACACGGACTTGTTTGTTTACTACATGAAAAACCATTTGAGGGTGTTAACGGATCTGGTAAACACAATAACTGGTCCCTATCAACAAATACAGGAATCAATTTACTTGAACCCGGTGATACACCACATGATAATGCACAATTCTTATTATTCTTATGTGCCGTTATTAAAGCTGTTGATGAACATCAAGATTTATTGAGATTATCTGTTGCTACAGCTGGAAACGACCATCGATTAGGAGCTAATGAAGCACCACCTGCTATTATTTCTATTTTCTTAGGAGATGAATTAACTGAAGTATTAGAAGCCATTGAAAATGATAGTGGATACGATGGCAAAGAAAAAGAATATATGCGAATCGGAGCCGATGTACTTCCTAAATTCCGTAAAGACTCAACCGATCGAAATCGTACAAGTCCATTTGCTTTTACGGGAAATAAATTTGAATTCCGTATGCCTGGTTCGAATTCATCTATTGCTGGATGCAACATTATCTTAAATACTGTAGTTGCCGATGAATTAGAAAAATTTGCTGATGTACTAGAAGTTGCTCCAGATTTTGAAAGTGCTTTGAATGCCTTAATCAAAGATACAATTAAAAATCATAAACGCATTATCTTTAATGGCAATGGATATGATGATTCATGGATTGAAGAAGCTGAAAAACGTGGTTTATTAAATCTTAAAACAACACCAGATGCTCTTCCTTATTTCGTCAAAGAAGAAAACATTGCTTTATTTGAAAAACAACACGTTTATTCTAAAGAAGAAATTGAGTCTCGATATGAAGTATTAATTGAAGAATATGTAAAAACAATCAACATTGAAGCAAGAACTATGTTGGATATGGCTAAAAAAGAGATCTTACCTGCCGTCACAAGTTATTCTAAGTCATTAGCCGATACAATTCTTTCTAAAAAATCTGTTTGTGATTCAATAAACACAACATATGAAACAGAAAACTTAAAACAAACAAGTGATCTATTAAATGAAGCCTTTAGTGCTGTTCATGAATTAGAGCAAGCCGTTAATGAAATGGATTCATTTGAAAGCTATGAACAAAAAGCTAATTTCGTAAAAGATGTATTACTTAGTAAAATGGATAGCTTAAGAAAACCTTGTGATTCACTTGAAGTCATTGTTGACGAGCAATATTGGCCATTCCCTACATATGGAAAATTATTGTTTGGAATTATGTAAAAATAAAATAACCGGCAGATTATCGTAATCTGTCGGTTTATCTTACTTATAGGAGGGATACATATGTGTACTATCATAGGATATAAAGGAACTGCTTTATCATTACAACAATTAGAAAAAGGATTTGAACAAACTCATTCACGTGGACCAGACGATCAAAGAATGATTCAAATCAAAGACATAACGCTTGGATTTCAACGACTAGCTATTATGGGCTTAACTCCAGAAGGAATGCAACCATTTGAATATAATGGAAACTATGTTGTTTGTAACGGTGAAATCTATGGTTTTAGAAAAACAAAAGATCAATTAATCAAACAGGGATATCAATTTAAAAGTGACAGCGACTGTGAAATTCTTCTTCCTTTGTATGAACAAAAAGGCGTAGAAATGTTTAAAGACCTAGATGCTGAGTTTGCTTGTATTATCTATGATAGAAAAAAAGATGAATTGATTGCAGCTCGTGATCCAATTGGCATTCGTCCCCTATATTATGGATACGACAAAGAACATAATATCGTATTTGCTTCTGAACCAAAAAACATTGTTGGACTTGTTGATAAAATTTATCCATTCCCTTGCGGTCATTATTATGCCAACGGAACCTTCACTTGTTATCGAGATATGACACAAACCAAAGAATACATTGAAGATGATTTAGAAACCGTTTGTCAAAACATACATGATTTACTTATTAAAGGAGTTGAAAAAAGACTGGATGCCGATGCTCCTGTTGGTTTCTTGCTAAGTGGTGGTCTGGATTCTTCTTTAGTTTGTGCAATAGCTCAAAATTTATCAAATAAACCCATTGAAACATTTGCCATTGGTATGGAAACTGATGCCATTGACTTAAAATATGCCAAAGAAGTGAGTGAATACATTGGTAGTAATCATCATGAAATCATTATAACTTCACAAGATGTTATTAGTTCTCTAAAACCCGTTATCAAAGCCTTAGCGACTTATGATATCACTACAATTCGTGCTTCCATTGGAATGTATTTAATTTGTAAAGCCATTCATGAACAAACAAATATAAGAGTGTTATTAACTGGTGAAATATCTGATGAATTATTTGGATATAAATATACAGACTTTGCTCCTGATGCTGCTTCATTCCAAGAAGAAAGTAAAAAACGTGTCCGTGAATTACATATGTATGATGTTTTACGTGCCGATCGTTGCATTAGCACTAATTCTCTAGAAGCTCGTGTTCCTTTTGGTGATTTAGATTTTGTGGAATATGTAATGGCAATTAATCCAGAAATGAAGTTAAATAAATATAATAAAGGAAAATATTTATTACGACACGCCTTTGCGAAGGATCACATTCTTCCTGAAAGTATATTAATGAGAGAAAAAGCAGCTTTTTCGGATGCTGTTGGTCACTCATTAGTCGATGATATTAAAGAATATGCTGAAGAATATTATTCTGATTCTGAATTTGAAGAAAAACGCCAAAAATATAGCCATGCCACTCCTTTCACAAAAGAATCTTTATTATATAGAGAAATATTTGAAAGTTTCTATCCAGAACAAAGCCAAATGATTGTTGATTTCTGGATGCCTAATAAAGAATGGGAAGGATGCAATGTCAATGATCCATCCGCTCGTTTTTTATCAAATTACGGAGACAGTGGAAAATAAATAGAAAGTAGGATTTTATATGAACGATTATACACAAATGGAACATGATGCATGTGGAATTGGAGCTGTTGTTCAAATCGATGGAACTCCATCATATGATGTCGTTGATCAAGCTTTACATATTGTTGAAAAACTAGAACACCGTGCTGGTAAAGATGCTACTGGTGAAGTTGGAGATGGGGTTGGTATTTTATTACAAATTTCACATTCTTTCTTTTCTAAAGTATGTAAAGAAGAAAATATTAAAATTGATGGTCAAAGAGAATATGGCGTGGGAATGTTTTTCTTTGATCAACGTTCTTTAAAACGAAACCAAGCCAAAAAATTATTTGAAACCATCACGCAAAAAGAAGGGGCCCAATTTTTAGGATGGCGTAGCGTTCCTTGTAATCCGGAAATCTTAGGAAAAGGAGCTCGTGATTGCATGCCTTATATCATGCAAGGTTTTATCAAAAAAGAAAGTAACCTATCAACAAAAGAGTTCGAACAACAACTCTATATCATTCGAAGAGAATTTGAAAAAAGTTGTCCTGACACATATGTTGCTTCCCTTTCAAGTAAAACCATCGTATATAAAGGAATGTTTTTAGTAAATCAATTACGTGAATTCTATAATGACTTACAAGATGAAGATTATCAATCAGCTATTGCGATTGTGCATTCTCGTTTCTCAACAAATACAACGCCTTCTTGGCAAAGAGCCCATCCAAATCGAATGATTGCTCACAATGGTGAAATTAATACCATTCGAGGAAATGCCAACCGTATGTTAGCACGAGAAGAAAGCATGGATTCTGAATTTTTATCAGAGGAATATACAAAAATTTTACCTGTTATCAATGCCAATGGATCGGACAGTGCTATGCTTGATAATTCTTTAGAATTTATGGTAATGAATGGTATGGACTTAGCCCAAGCCGTAATGATTACCATTCCTGAACCATGGAAACATACACCAATGTCCCAAACTAAAAAAGATTTTTATCACTATTACGCAACTATGTTAGAACCATGGGATGGTCCTGCTGCCATAATTTTCTCGGATGGAGATGTTGTAGGAGCGGTTTTAGATCGTAATGGTCTAAGACCTTCTCGATATTATATTACCGATGACAATCGTTTGATTTTATCAAGTGAAGTTGGTGTATTAGATATTGCTCCTGAAAAAATCATCAAAAAAGATCGTTTACGTCCTGGTAAAATGCTTTTAGTAGACACAATTCAAAAACGATTAATTGAAGACGATGAATTAAAAGAACATTATGCTCATCAAAATCCATATGGAGAATGGTTGGATACAAATTTAATTCATTTAAAAGATTTACCAGCCCCTGACAAAAAACCAACTATGCACACCAAAGAACAAAGAGACAAATTATACAAAGTATTTGGTTATACATACGAAGAATGTAAAAACATTATTTTACCAACTGCTAAGAATGGAGTCGAACCAACAGCTGCCATGGGAACCGATATCCCTATTGCAGTATTATCGAAACACCATCCATCTTTGTTCGAATATTTTAAACAATTATTTGCTCAAGTTACCAATCCACCAATTGATTCCCTTCGTGAACAAATTGTTACTGATACAACTGTTTACTTAGGATCCGATGGTAACTTACTAGAAGAGAAAGGTTCTAACTGTACGGTATTAGAAGTAAATAATCCTATTTTAACTGAACGAGATATGCAAAAGATTCGTTCTTTAAATAAAAAAGGATTTAACAATAAAACAATTTCATTGTTGTTTTATCGTGGAATGCCACTTAAAGATGCGATTCATAACTTATTTGTCAGTGTAGACCGTGCCTATCATGAAGGAGCTAATATTTTAATTTTAAGTGATAAAGGAATTGATGAAAGTCATGTTGCCATTCCTAGTTTATTAGCTGTTAGTGCAGTATCACAGCATTTGATCAAAACCAAAAAGAAAACAGCCGTTACTTTAATTGTTGAAAGCGGCGAGCCTCGAAATGTACATCATTTTGCGACTTTATTAGGATTTGGAGCCAATGCAGTTTATCCATATTTAGCACATGAAACAATTGAAGACATGATTCAAATTGACATGTTAGATAAAGAACCTTCAATTGCGATTAAAGATTACAATGAAGCTATCTTACATGGAATCGTTAAGATTGCTGCTAAAATGGGTATTTCCACTTTACAATCTTATCAAGATGCTCAGATTTTCGAAGCCATTGGTATTTCTAAAGAAGTCATTGATGATTACTTCACAAATACGGTTTCCAGAATTGGTGGAATTGGCTTAAAAGAAATTGAAGAAGATATTATTTTCCATCACGATCGTGCCTTTGATCCATTAGGACTTGGAACCGATACATCATTAGATAGTACCGGATATCATAAATTAAGAAGTGGTTTTGGTAAAGAAGATCATTTATATAATCCTAAGACAATTGTTACTTTACAAAGAGCAACTCAAACAAACGATTACAATTTATTTAAAGAATATACAAGTATGGTAAACGATGTCGACCGTCCTCATACAATTCGTTCCCAATTACACTTTAAGAAAGTAAATCCATCGATTCCAATTGATGAAGTCGAACCAGTAAGTGAAATTGTTAAGCGATTCAAAACAGGAGCTATGTCATATGGATCTATTTCTGAAGAAGCTCATACATGTATGGCAATTGCCATGAATCGTTTAGGTGGAAAATCAAATTCAGGTGAAGGTGGCGAAAAACGAGAACGTTTAGGCACTGAAAAAAATAGCGCCATTAAACAAGTGGCATCGGGTCGTTTTGGTGTTACAAGTGAATATTTAGTTAGTGCAAAAGAAATTCAAATTAAAATGGCCCAAGGCGCAAAACCAGGTGAAGGTGGACATTTACCAGGAAGAAAAGTCTATCCATGGATTGCCAAAACACGTTATTCAACACCAGGAGTATCACTAATATCACCTCCTCCTCATCATGATATTTATTCAATTGAGGATTTAGCTCAATTAATTTATGATTTAAAAAATTCCAATCGAGATGCCCGAATCTCTGTAAAATTAGTTTCTGAAGCTGGTGTAGGAACCATTGCTGCCGGGGTCGCAAAAGCTGGAGCAACTGTTGTTCTTATTTCTGGATACGATGGTGGAACGGGTGCAGCTCCACAAAGTTCCATTCACCATGCTGGATTGCCATGGGAATTAGGACTGGCCGAAACACATAAAACTTTAATTGAAAATGGTTTAAGATCTCATGTCATTATTGAAACCGATGGTAAATTAATGAGCGGACGTGATGTAGCCGTTGCTTGTATGTTAGGTGCTGAAGAATTTGGTTTTGCCACTGCCCCACTTATCACTATGGGATGTGAAATGATGCGTGTATGTAACTTAGATACATGTCCATTTGGTATTGCCACACAAAACGAGGAATTAAGAAAACGTTTCAGAGGTAAACCTGAATATGTTATGAACTTTATGATTTTCATTGCTCAAGAACTACGTGAAATCATGGCTGAATTAGGTTTCCATACTGTTGATGAAATGGTTGGTCGTTCTGATTGCTTAACAATCCGTGAAAATCAAACACAAAGAGAAAAAGAAATTGATTTATCTTATGTATTGAATGATGGCAATAATATTCACCATGTAAAAGATGACGAATATGATTTCCATTTAGAAAAGACAATTGATGTTTCCGTTCTTTTACCAAAATTTAAACCTTATTTCAAGAAACAGAAACACCATGAAGAAACGATTGAAATTAGTTCAACAGATCGAACTGTAGGAACGATTCTAGGATCCGAAATCACTAAACAATGTGGTGTAGACGTAAAAGAAGATACATTTGTCGTTCATTGTAATGGTGGAGCCGGTCAATCTTTTGGTTCATTCATTCCATCTGGATTGACACTTGATGTAAAAGGTGATGCCAATGATTATTTTGGAAAAGGTTTATCAGGTGGAAAATTAATTATTGCCCCTCCTGAACAATCTTCATTTAAAGCCGAAGAAAACGTAATTATTGGTAATGTCGCTTTATATGGAGCAACAAGCGGAAAAGCCTTCATTAGAGGAATTGCAGGGGAACGTTTCTGTGTTCGTAACTCCGGAGCAACTGCTGTGGTTGAAGGATGCGGAGATCATGGTTTGGAATATATGACCGGTGGATTAGCTGTTATCTTAGGAAAAACTGGTAAAAACTTTGCCGCTGGAATGAGTGGTGGAATTGCTTATGTATTAGATAGAGACCATGATTTATATAAACGAATTAATAAAGAGATGGTAAGCATTGAAACCGTTGAAGGTAAAACAGATCAAGAAACACTTCATGATTTACTTGAAGAACATTACAAATATACAAACTCAGCTATTGCCAAAGCTATTTTAGATAACTTTAATGACGAATTATCAAATTTCAAGAAAATCATTCCAAATGATTATCGTAAAATTAAAGATTCCATTAAAGAATTAGAAGATAAAGGCTTCCATACAGATGAAGCTGAATTAATGGCATTTAAAGATGCATTTAATTAGGAGGGATACTATGGGAAAGCCAACTGGATTTTTAGAATATGATCGTAAAGAAAACAATTGTATTGATTGTGAACAACGATTAAAAAACTATAATGAATTTCATTTATATTTAGATGAAACACAAAGAAAAGAACAAGCGGCACGCTGCATGAATTGTGGCGTTCCCTTTTGCCAAAGTGCAATTGAATTAAAAGGAAAAGTAACAGGTTGCCCTTTACATAACTTAATCCCTGAATGGAATGATGAAATATATAATGGCAATTACCAAAATGCCCTATCTCGTTTATTAAAGACAAATCCCTTTCCAGAGTTTACATCTCGTGTATGCCCTGCTCTATGTGAAAAAGCCTGTCTAAACGGTATATATGATGAACCTGTTACTATTCATGACAATGAGTACTTTATTATTGAAACAGCTTATAAAAATGGATGGATGAAACCATGTCCTCCTGCAATTCGGTCTGATAAAAAAGTAGCTGTCATTGGTAGTGGTCCTTCAGGTCTAGCGGTTGCCTATACATTAAATAAACGAGGACATAATGTCACAGTATACGAAAGAGAAAATCGTGCGGGTGGTTTATTAATGTATGGAATTCCTAATATGAAATTAGAAAAACAATATGTTTTACGACGCATAGAATTGCTTGAACAAGAAGGAATTCAATTTAAATTTAATGTAAATGTTGGAGTAGATATTACTTCAGAACAATTAGAACAAGAATACGATGCGATTGTACTTTGTTGTGGTTCTAAACAAGCACGAGATATTAATGTAGAAAATCGAAATGTGGATGGTGTATATTTTGCTGTCGATTATTTAACACAATCAACTAAAAATCAATTAGATCATACTCCATACATCGATGCCAATAATAAAAATGTCATCATAGTCGGTGGTGGAGATACAGGAAATGACTGTGTAGGAACTTGCTTACGACAACATGCCAAGTCTGTTATTCAAATTGAAATGATGCCTCAACCTCCTTTAAAACGTCTTGATTCAAATCCATGGCCAGAATGGCCTAATGTTTGTAAAACAGATTATGGGCAACAAGAAGCTATTCATACTTTTGGTAGGGATCCTCGTATCTATGAAACAACTTTAACAGAATTAATTTCTGAAGATAATCACATTACAGCTGTAAAAACCACAAAAATTCGTTTTGACAAAGGAAAAATGACTCCTATTGAAGGTAGTGAACAAGTTTTACCATGTGATTTATTATTGATTGCAGCTGGTTTTACAGGCGTTGAATCATATGTTAAAGATGCTTTTGAACTCGAAACCACACCACGTAATACTGTTAAAACAGAAAAAGATCATTATCAAACAAATAACGAAAATATATTTGTAGCCGGTGATATTCATCGTGGTCAATCTCTTGTTGTATGGGCAATCAGTGAAGGAAAAAACTGTGCTCGAGAAGTCGATGAATATTTGATGGAATATACAAATATGGACTAGGAATTATCATTGATAATTCCTCTTTTTTTTATTAAAATTATCCTATGAAAAAAATCTTAATTATCTTTTTATCTTTTTTATTGTCCGGATGTTCTTTATTATCTAATATTCAATATTCTATAGACTCCAAAAAACAAGAACAATATATCGAAAATATCATTGATCATAATACGAAACTAGATTATCAAAACCATTATTTTTTAAAACAATTAAGTGATATCGATTTAGCTTTTGTGATTAAAGTATATGAAGGAATGATGAACTTTGATGAAACGATTGAAATCAATTTACCTTTTTCTTCTCAAAATCGACCACTTGAACTTTTAGAATTACTCCAAGATGAATGCCCTGAATTATATCAATTCACAACAAATGGTTCTAATAATAATGTAGTTTGTAATTGGATTTTAAATAGAAAAGAACTTGTCAGCATCGAAATGTCTTACTTAATGTCTAAAGAAGAATACAATGATTCTTTAGACATAATAAACACTGAAATTCAAAACATTGAAGAAATCGTAAAAGATTATAGTGATTTTGATAAAGAAATGTATGCATATAATTATATTGTGGATCATTGTCAATATAATGAAAAAACAAATCATTATTCATCTCCTTATGGAGTATTCATTGAATCACAAGCAGCGTGTTTAGGAATCGCTCGTACTATGCAATGGATTATGAACGAATGTGGAATTGAGTGTATGACCATTGGTGGTTACACTGAGCACAAACAAAGCGGACACGCATGGAATATTATCAAGTTAGATAATGAATACTATAGTGTGGATCCAACTAGTGATACCAATCGATTAGATGATGACAAATATAAAATGTATTTATATTTTAATGTAACAGATAATGAAATACGTAATAATTATACCCTTCAATCATGTTTAAAAAATGTTCCTGAAACAACAGGAACAAAATATAATTATTTTACTTATACAAATCATTTCGTCAGTGAAAATGAAGATGCGCAAACAAAAATTAATGCACTATTAACACAAAGTTATTTTAATAACCAAAAAGAATGTTCTATCAAAATTGAAAATAAAGATGTTTACGATACCATTGTAAACAATGTTTCAAGTATTTATAATAATTGGTTATTATCGTGTTCATTATCATTTATTCCTTGTAGTTTTGCGAACTCTGATGAATATCAAGTGATTTATTTTCAGTTTCAATATTAAGTAAATAAAATTTTTCATAAATGCGAATAAAGAAATTTTGTTTATTATTCTTTATATAACGGACTAAAAATACAGTCATAATGATGCCACCTACAAAGGCACACATCATATCGGTCATGGAATCATATACACCGGTTGCTTTATTACGAATGCAGTCATTATTAAAGAATACAAGCATCAAGAATTCAAAGAATTCCCATAATAGTGCAACAGCTAAATTTAATGCATTCACGAATAAAAGATAGATTTTATAATCTTCTTTATCTATTGGTTTTTTAGTGTGTTTGATAGCGCTAAATAGTAAAGCAGCAATCAAGGTCATAAACAGCCCAGAAAAGAAATGTACAATTTTATCAAAATAAGGTACTTTATATCCTGCAAAACAACTTCCTAATAAAGATGCGAAAAACACAAAAAGAATATTTAAACTATATATTTCATAAACTGGTTTAAAATGAAATATTTTAAATAAAACAGGAATAATTATTGGAGTAAATATAGCCACGACTTCCATACCAATTCCTTCCCAATCTTGAATTTGAATATTATGAACCATGCCATAAATCCAAAAACAAATATAAACAAACACGAATCCTCTATAAATCTTTTTACTATTCATTGTTATTCCCCTTTTTTAGACGAACATCATATCATAGCTAAATCATTATTTCTTGTCCAAAAATAGGGAATTGTTACCTTTGATGACTAAAAATTGGTAAATGGATATTTGATATATAATTTGTGATATTAAAAAATATTTTTGATGAATATAATTTTACTAGTAATAAACAAAATAAGATCAATAACATACTTTCTATTGGTGTATTAACCATTTGAAGGATCGTTGTATTGTATTTAAAGAAACAATAAGTTAATCCATGAAAAATATAGACTGGCATTGTTCTTTGTCCTATATAGGAATACGAAGTTTTATCTTTTTTCACAAAAAACATCATAATAATAATCATTAAAAAACCAATTGCATAACACAACAAGCGAACAAACATTCCTTCTATATCTGTTTGATGTAATGATTCATAATTATATCGTCCATAAAAGATTTTATTAGAATAAGGACAAATGACAAAACTTATTAATAATACGATTAGAAAAACAGGTATGATCTTTTTAATTTTAATTTTTGATAATAACTTTTTTATATCAACTTGTTGTGTTATTGTTCCAAATAAAAAGAAAGGATAAAAATATAAGATTCTTGGAATACTTAAAAAATTATCCTGCATATCCGATATTCCAATTAATAATCCTAAAGAAACAGAAACAATCATATAATGAGGAATCTTTTTAAAATAAGGTGTAATAAGTCTCCATACAAATAAGGCTAATAAATACCACAATGAAAACTTAGGTTTTAGCAAATAGAGTTTGGTTGTTCTATGTAAAATAAAAGTATAGAAGAAATAATAGATTATTTCATAAACTAAATACGGTATAAATAGTTTCTTTATTAATTTTTCAATAGATAATTCTTTTTTAGAAAAGTATCCAGAAACAAAAATAAATGCAGGCATGTGAAAACATACAATAAACCACTTTAATAAGTATAAAAATAAATTATTTTTATTGTTTAATTCTAGAAAATGACTAATAACAACTAAAACAATAAGTAAAGCTTTATAGTTATCCATAAAATAATCTCGATTGTCTTCCATATTTCCATCTCCGTTTACTTATTGTATACTTTTAATATCAAAAGACAAGAAAAAAAAACAGCGATTGCTGTTTATTAATGGCATCCGTGATTTCCACAAACATGATTACTATCATGATCATGGTGATTACAATTAGATCCAGTTGAAATCAAAGTACCTCTCAAATATTCTTGAACAACATCGTCTGTGTTACCAGTTGCTCCAGATATTACTTTAATTCCTTGTTGTGTCAAAGCATTCATAGCTCCCATTCCAAGTCCACCACAAATTAAAACATCAACATCACTTTCTTTTAGTACACCAGCAAGTGCTCCATGTCCTGCTCCATTTGAGCTACATACTGAACTTGAAATAATTTGTTTATCTTCTACATCATAGATTTTAAAAAATTGTGTTTTCCCAAAGTGTTGGAATACATTACCATCTTCATATGTAACGGCAATTCTCATTGTATTAATCTCCTTCTTATTTAAAGATAAAGCTTCATATGACTTATTTTTTGAACAATAATTACAACCAGCTTTTCCATCGCATTCTTGATAAGAACCACCCTCAATTCGTATTTCAAATCCATAAACGAATGCGGATGCTATTTTTTTTCGTGCACTATTGTAAATAGCTTGGGCGGTTGTACGAGCAATTCCCATTTGATTGGCACATTGTTCTCGACTATAATCTTCTAAATCAATTAAACGAATGGTTTCATATTCATCCACTGTTAATACTACATATTCATGTGAACAATAGCCTTTTGGTACAAAACTATCACATTCTGGTTTCTTACAAATTCTCTTTTTAATCTCTGGTCTTGCCATAATTTTCTCCATTAATGTCATATGACATTAATAATATAATTCACATCTATCTTGTTGTCAAATTATTTGTTGGTAAAAAAACGGGTCATATCATTCTTTTCAAGTTTTATAAAGCGATTTTATTTGTTATTCCTCCTCCATATCCAGTTAAATTTCCATCTTTACCAATAACTCTATGACAAGGAATAATAATACAGATAGGATTCCATCCCACCGCTTGTCCAACTGCTTGAGATGACATTTTTTCAATGCCTCTTTTTTTCGCAATCATTTCGGATATATCACCGTATGTTATTGTTTGGCCATATGCAATCGTATTCATAATATCAATAACTTCTTGTCGAAATGGTGTTATGTTTTCTAATTTTAATGCAGGAGTAAAATCAGGAATATTGCCACTGAAATAAATATCCAACCATTTTTTAGTACTTTGAAATATTTCTAAGTCTTTATTGACTTCATTTACGTTTTCATTCAATTGATTAAAATACAATCCTGTTAAAAATTCTCCGTCACTAGTCATTATCATATTGGAGAATTCTTCAGGTGTTTCATAAATACATTTATATATCATAACTGTTTCCTCTATATACGAAAAGACTAAGGTCTATCTTACTATTAAACCTTAGTCTTTTTTATTATTATCCTTCTTTAATAGCAGCTTGAGCAGCGGCTAAGCGAGCAATTGGCACACGATAAGGTGAACATGAAACATAGTCTAAACCAATTTTATGACAGAATTCAATGGAACTTGGATCTCCACCATGTTCTCCACAAATTCCTAAGTGAAGATCTGGATTGGTTTCTTTTCCTAATTGAATTGCGATTTTCATTAATTTTCCAACTCCAACTTGGTCTAATTTAGCAAATGGGTCTTGTTCAAAAATCTTATGATCATAATAAGATTGCAAGAATTTACCTGCATCATCACGTGAGAATCCATATGTCATTTGCGTTAAGTCATTTGTTCCAAAGCAGAAGAAATCCGCTTGTTTAGCAATTTCATCAGCAGTAAGAGCGGCACGTGGAATTTCAATCATAGTACCTACATGATATTTCAATTCAACATTTGCGTTTTGAATTTCTTCATTGGCTACTTGAACAACAATATCCTTAACATATTTTAATTCTGTTGCATCCCCAGCAAGTGGAATCATGATTTCTGGTTGAACATTCAATTCAGGTTGTTCTTGGTTTACTTTAATTGCAGCACGAATAACCGCACGTGTTTGCATCTTAGCAATTTCCGGATATGTAACAGCTAAACGTAGTCCACGATGTCCCATCATTGGATTGAATTCGTGTAATCCATCAATGATTGCATTAATTTGTTCCACTGTTTTTCCTTGTGCTTGAGCTAACAATTCAATGTCTTCTTGTTCTGTTGGAACAAATTCATGTAGAGGTGGATCCAAGAAACGAATTGTAACTGGATATCCGTTACATGCTTTATATAATTCTTCAAAGTCATGTTGTTGCATTGGAAGAATTTTATTTAATGCTTGTTCCCTTTCTTCTAATGTGTCTGAGCAAATCATTTCACGGAAAGCCGCAATTCGATCTGCTTCAAAGAACATATGTTCAGTACGACATAATCCAATTCCTTGGGCTCCTAATTCAATGGCTTTTTTCGCATCTTTTGGAGTATCAGCATTAGTACGAACACTCATTGTTCGATATTCATCAGCCCACGCCATGATACGACCGAATTCTCCACCGATTTGGGCATCCACTGTAGGAATAATTCCATCATAGATTTTACCTGTTGAACCATCAAGTGAAATACAATCTCCTTCGTGATAAACTTTTCCTTTTAGTGTGAATTTTTTATTGACTTCATCCATAGAAATGTCACCACATCCAGAAACACAACAAGTTCCCATTCCACGAGCTACAACAGCTGCATGTGATGTCATTCCTCCACGAACTGTTAAAATACCTTGAGCGGATTTCATTCCTTCAATGTCTTCTGGTGAAGTTTCTAAACGAACTAAAACTACTTTTTCACCACGACTTGCCCATTCTTTAGCATCCTCAGCCGTAAATACGATTTTACCAGCAGCCGCTCCTGGACTTGCTCCTAGAGCTTTAGCTACATATGGTGTTTCTTTTAAGATTTTTTGATCAAATGTTGGATGTAATAAAGTATCTAAGTTACGTGGATCAATCATTAATACCGCATCTTTTGGTGTAATCATTCCTTCATCTACTAAGTCACATGCAACTTTCAAAGCGGCTTGAGCCGTACGTTTTCCATTACGTGTTTGAAGCATGTACAATTTACGATCTTGGATTGTGAATTCCATGTCTTGCATATCATGATAATGATTTTCTAGAATTTTACATACTTCTTCAAATTGAGCATATACTTCTGGCATTACATCTTTTAAAGCCGAAATTGGTTGTGGTGTACGAACACCTGCAACAACATCTTCTCCTTGGGCATTAATTAAGAACTCTCCCATTAACTTCTTTTCACCTGTTGCAGGATCACGAGTGAAGGCGACCCCTGTTCCTGATTCATCAGACCAGTTACCAAATGCCATTTCTTGTACGTTTACCGCTGTTCCCCAAGAAAAAGGAATGTCATTATCTCTTCGATAAACGTTAGCACGCGGATTGTCCCATGAACGGAATACAGCTTTAATGGCTCCATATAATTGTTCTTTTGGATCATCTGGGAAATCTGTTCCAACTTTTTCTTTATATTCTTTCTTAAATTGGATTGCTAATTGTTTTAAATCATCTGCTGTTAAATCAATGTCTTCTGTAACATGACGACTAGCTTTCATTTCATCGATTAATTCTTCAAAGTATTTCTTTCCAACTTCCATTACAACATCAGAATACATTTGAATAAAACGACGATAACAATCTCTTGCCCATCTTTCGTTTCCGGTTTTCTTAGCAATGACTTCCACAACTTCATCGTTTAGTCCTAAATTTAAAATGGTATCCATCATTCCTGGCATACTTGCTCTGGCTCCTGAACGAACAGATACTAATAAAGGATTTTCTAAATCACCGAATTTTTTACCCGTGATTTCTTCCATTTTTGTGATGCCCTCTTCAATTTGAGCTATTATTTCATCGTTGATTTTACCATCTTCATAATATTGCGTACATGCCTCTGTACTAATCGTAAATCCTTGTGGAACAGGTAAGCCAATATTAGTCATTTCAGCTAAGTTAGCTCCCTTTCCTCCTAATAATTCACGCATTGAAGCGTTTCCTTCGCTAAAGAGGTAAACATATTTTTTTGTCATAAAATCCTCCTCATATGATACTACCTTTATTTAATATAGCATTATCAATTCATAAATTCAATTAAAAATGTAAGCGGTTTCTTTTTAAAGTGATAAAAAACACTTAGACATTTGTCTAAGTGTTCAATACAACTAACAACATTCCGTACATTCTTGTCGTACACTTCCGCATAATTCAAAGCTAGGACAATCTGAAGTACAAGAATCTGAAATAATATTGCGTAATTCAGGTGGAACCATTGTTGTGATTTCATCAGAATCATATCCAACAACCAAACTTTGTTTAGAAATCATAATTGGTCGCTTTAAAATAGATGGATTCTTTTGAATTAAATCAACAAGTTCATTTAAAGAAAGATCATTAATATCTTTTTTCAAACTTGTGAAAGCTTTAGAACGAACGGAAATAATATCTTCTGTTCCATTTTCACATCGAGAAAGAATATACTTAATTTCATCTTTATCTAAGATCGAAGTAAATATATTTTTTTCTACAAATTCAATATTATTATCTTTCAACCATTGTTTAGCTTTACGACAACTTGCACATCCTGGTGATGTATATAAAATTACCATAAATTCACTCCTTTCAACGAAATTAGCACTCATCCTCTCTGCCTGCTAATAATAACATGGTTTTATATGTGTGTCAACACGGAATTAGTCTTTAAAGTAATCTGAATTAATGATATAATCAATAGATAAAAGGGAGGATATAATATGGAAAGAATGGTTAGTGGAATCAAGCCAACTGGAAGATTACATTTAGGAAATTACATTGGTGCCATTTCCCAATTCATTAAATATCAAGACGAATACGAATTATTTATTTTCATTGCGAATTTACATGCGATTACAGTTCCAATCGAGGCCAAAGAACTTAGAAAAAATACTAAAGACTTAATTGCCTTATATTTAGCATGCGGACTAGACCCAAATAAAACGACTTTATTCTTACAAAGTGATGTAGATGCTCATGCCAAACTAGGATGGATCATGACTTGTACTTCTTATGTAGGCGAATTACAACGAATGACACAATATAAAGATAAAACCGCAAAAGGTGAATCTGGTATCACAGCTGGTTTATTTACTTATCCACCTTTAATGGCTGGTGATATCATTTTATATGATGCGGATTATGTACCTGTTGGAAAAGATCAAACACAACACGTTGAATTAACTCGTGACTTAGCAGAACGATTCAATAATCGTTATTCACCTACTTTTAAAATTCCAAAGCCATTAACAACTTCGGTTGGTCAAAAAATTTGTTCTTTACAAGATCCAACTAAAAAAATGTCTAAATCAATTACAGATCCTAAAGGAACAATTGATTTATTAGATGAACCTGCTGTTGCTCGTAAAAAAATTATGTCAGCGGTAACAGATTCCCTAGGAGTTATTAAATACGACCCTGAAAATCAACCTGGAATTTCTAATTTATTGACAATTCAATCTGTTTTATCTGGTGAATCTATTGAAAGTATTGTCAATCGTTATGAAGGAAAAGGATATGGTGAACTTAAAAAAGAAATTGGTCAAACTGTCTTTGATTTCTTAACCGATTTACAAGCAAAATATAATAAAATCATTGAAAGTGGACAAGTGGATCAAGTTCTTAAAGAAGGTGCAGCTAAAGCAAGTGCTATCGCCGATAAAAAGATTCGTAAAGTCTATAAAAAAGTTGGATTTACTATTTAAGCATCTACGGATGCTTTTTTTATTGTTCGCCTTTATGTGTATTTAAAAAATCACGATACAATTGTTCAGCTTGTTTACGAGCTTGTACAGCTGCATCCAATGAATCAAAAGAACCTAAGTATTTTGTTTTTCCTTTAAAAGTAATTTGAGCAATCCATTTATTATTTTTAGAATGCCAATAAACACCATTATAACCACTTTTATTATTAGAAGATAAACGATTCGATGTATGTTCTAATTTTGTGATTGAAGTACCATCCACTAGTTTTAAATTCTTTTTTGCCTGTGACTTTTGAAGGCAACCACAACTCTTTGTTTTACCACTTAATAAATTAGCCTGAGGAATACTTTTTTGATTGCCACATGAACACTGACAAATCCAATGTGATACTTTTTGAGAAGCATCTTTTTTTAATACCGTTAATTGTCCAAATTGTTGTCCTATTAAATTCATATGAGTTAAACAACCACAGCTTTTCTTTGATCCATGTGTTAATAATACACTTTCAACCAAACAATCATTACCACAATCACAGTGACACTTCCATATAATGCCACCATTTTTACCGTGTTGTGAAGTAGGTTCTATACACACTAATTTACCAAACCGCTTATTGGTTAAATCTTTTTGATTTCCTATGACTTTTGAGCTACAACCACAATCTAGTTTTGTTTGCCTTTGAATGGTCCGGGTATCTAATTCGATGGTATTTCCACACTCACATTTACATAACCATACGCTATAATTATTTTTCTTTTTATTTGTTTTTCCAATCACCTTCAACTTTCCAAATTGATATCCCACTTCAATATGTTTCATAATCAATCATCACCTTTTCAAAAATACAAACAATAATAAAATAACTAAAATCGGAATAGCCAACCCAAGTGCTACAACCATAGGTTCAATCTGAAGTGCATCCGCATTCACAAATACACTTTTATCTTGATTTTCAATACGATGTCCACGAACTAATAATCGATGTGTATTAATTCCATAGGGTGTACATGTAACCAATGTACACAGATCTTCTCCTTCAACTATTTTTAAGTTTTTTGTTTGTTGTGGTTCTACAATTAAAATTTGATCTACTTCGTATGTTAAAGTTTCATCTAAAACATGAAGCATAAATGTATCCCCTATTTCAAGTTCATCTAAATTCGTAAATAACTTGGCGCTAGGAAGCCCTCTATGCCCCGATAAAACACAATGTGTGCTTTCTCCTCCTACTGGTAAAGAAGTCCATTCTAAGTGTCCTATCGCAACTTGTAGAGCTGATTCATCGGTTCCATGATAAATAGGTAAATTACACTTAATCTTAGGAATTTCAACATAACCCATAACTCCATTGTCTGACACATTTAACAATGACTCATATTCCTTCTTCTCATCTGAACTTAATACATATTCGTTATTTTTTTCAATTAATTTAGAATTATAATCACTCGCCAAATTCCATAGTTTTTTATATTCTTCTGTATCTAAAGTTGATACATTTTGAGTATATTCAATAATAGAACGACTCTGATGAAAGGAATTCCAATAATCCGATATTGAAGGATACAATAGTAAAGACAGTCCCATTAAAAGAATTAAAACTAAGATCAATGTGGTATGATTCTTTTTCTTCTTCATGTAAACATCTCCTTACTACAACATATGTATACAGGAAGGAGAAACTCCTTCCTGTTATAGAAATCAATTCAATTAATTCATTCTTTTACGAGTAACCAATAACACAATAGCACCAATAACTAAGATTCCACCTGCTACATAAAACAATGTAGTACCCATACCACCTGTTGAAGGAAGTTCTACACCAGATTGGTTAGCAATTTCTACCGTTACAGTATCTCCTGCAGTAACGTTAACTACTGTTGCATCTTTTAATGTGTTATATCCAGCAGGCGCTTTAGTTTCAACTAAACGATATTGATCTAAATCAACACCTTTAATAATGATTTTTCCAGCACCAACAGTTGTAAATGAATCTACTGCTCCAGTTTCTTCTCCATTTGCAAGACGATATTCGGTATCAGAAACTTTAATTAACTTCAGTACATTTCCAGCTGCATCATTTAATTGGAATGTAGCTCCAGCTAACGGTTTCTTTTCGTTATCCTTAGCATCATATTTTAAAACCTTAAATTGATAAGTTTTAGTAACTGTTTCACTCCACTTCGTTGAACCATTATCTCCCCATGTCAATATAGCTTCATTCTTTTCTCCGTTTGTTATATCTGCTTTTTCATTTAAAACTGCAGAATAAGTAACCTCAAGATCATGTGCTTCAGTAATTTTGTCTAAATAAGATTGATCAAATCTAATTTCAAACGTACAACCATCCGTTAATCCTGAAGTTGTAACAGTATAATCAGTTCCTTTAGTAAGCTCCTTAATAGCAACACTATTTGCATTAAAAGTTAGACCATCTTCCATCACGTCATGCATTACATAGTTTTTAGCACCTTTTTGCACACCGATTGTTACTTTGAAGTTAACAGTATCCCCAATTTGGGCACTGTTTTCTTTACCCCATTTACTTGTACTATCTTCTTGTACTGATTTATCTAATGATGGTGTAGGGTTCTTTTCATTTACTTTAGCAGATGGATTTTTTGGTGTTGTTAAAACCATTGCAAGTGTACCATTTGAAGATGTTATTAGATAATAACCACTCTCTAAATTACTAAAAGTAATAGAACCATCTGAAGTAGGTTTTATAGCATCTACTGCACCACTAACTTTATTTGCTCTCGCAAAGTGTGCAGCGGCTTTCCCAAAATTTTCCATATTAGCAGCTGATTTTTTATCTTCATTCCAAGTCACATAGCCTTGATTATCGATTGTAACATATGTCGCACCAGCGCCTTCTTCACCAAAGAATTCAATCCAGTTTACGTTGATGGTATAACTATAGGCAGTTTTGTCCGCGTTAACTTTTAAATCTAACATTTTATAAATGTTATATGTTTCACCTTTTTTTGCTTCATTAACTGTAATAGAATTGTCACCTGCTGCCATAACTGGTGTAGCTACCATAAATAGTGAAACTATAAAAGTAGCTAATAGACTTGTTAATTTTTTTAATAATTTCATGTACTTCTCTCCTTATTAATTATCAAAATTCCATTTCTTTTTTATTATGATTTGTACGAATCTTAGCAAGATGTATTTTCCTCCTTTCTTCGTTTATTTTTTGTATACAATAGAATTAATGCCGTTGATATTAACAACACACCTCCTATAGTAAACAATGTGGTTCCACTTCCTCCTGTACCAGGTAAGCTATAACTTGCTTTATTAATACAAGTAACATTATTACCATCTACACTACCTTGTGATGTATTTCCTTTGGTTGTATCATTCCCAACTTCATAACTTACAATAAACCCATCTGGATTAGTTTCTGTAAGCGTCCAAGAAACACCTTTTGGTAAATCTTTAATTGTGATGGATTGATCTTTTAATAACTCAAAACTTGCTTTTCCTTCTTCATTGAAAGTAATTTTTTTAGGATCTGATTTAGAAGAAATAATAGCTTGATATTCACCAGTTATTGGCTGTTCTCCATTATTCAGTGTTAATTCAAAATAAAATTTTTGAGTAGTTTTATCAAGCCCATTAACCTGTTTAGTAATCGTTAAATCTTCAAGAAGTGTATTTGAAAATTCTAAAGTTCTAATTGAATCAATCTTATTTCCATCTTTAGCCAATTTAGCCAATGATGTAATGCTTGCTTGTAATGTTCCTTGTTCATCCTTACTAACAGTGATTCCTACTATATAAACAGTTTCATCAAAATCAACGTGTTGACCATTATTTGTATTTGCTTGTTCTGTAATTTTGTACCAGAAGGTCTGTGGTAATTCGTTGAACCCTTTATCTAAATAAGTCAATGTAAAATGTCCATCTGCAACATTATTAACTGTTAAAGTTAATCTCTGCGTTAATGGAGATTCAATAGTACTTCCATCTTCATTAACTTGTTCTAGATTAAAAGTAAATTCATGATCATTAGCATCTGGATTCGTTATTGTTTTATGAATCGGAATCTGTACGGTTGCACCTTTTTCTGTATTTGTTACAGTAACTGCTACTGTAGTTCCTACTTTAATGACACCCGATGCACTATCATCAGTTGTTGTAATATCATTTCCCGAATATGAAACACTATATCCGCTGCTTGAGTTATCTGTTTCCTTAACAGTAAACATGCTTCCAGCTAAAATATTATTTATTGTAGCTGCTTGTCCAGCTGGAATTGTGATAATACCTTCTGTTGTTACTGTTTTATCTTCATTTCCTACTTTATATTTCGTACCAACTGGTAGAAGTTGATTATCTAATTTCACTTCAAAATCAAATGAAGATGAAGAATTAGAATTATTGAAAGAATTTAACACTTTTTCAATTTTTAAACTTCCTAATTTATTAGTAGTTACTTTGTTATCGAAATGAAATACTGTACTACCATCTGACATATCTTTAACATTGCTATCACGGCCTTTAAATGTATCATTTCCAACAGTTACATCATAGTTTGTTGTTTGACTTGTTCCATCGACAGTAATTTTGCCATATTGATCAAAGATACTTGAATCTAACAATTCCCGGACATAATATTTACCTGCATTTTCATTTATTCCTGTAAATTCTGCTCGTTGCCCTGCTTTTATTTTAAAGACTCCATTAGCATCCGTTTCCCCAGTCCCTACTTGTGTATTAGTTTTAGAATCATAAATGTTATATTGTATATCTTTTCCAATAAATAAATTATTTGTTTTGTTTCCATTTTCATCAGCTTTAAGTACTTGAAATTTAAAATCAGGATTTCCTAAAGCATCTATTTCTGTATTATCTGTTGATAATTCTTTTGTTACGGATATTGAATTTTGCTTTAGTAAAGGAAAATTAAAGTTCATTCGACAAACACCTGAACCAGAGCCACGTTCCATGTAATAGAAATTAAAGGAATGCGTACTATAATCTTTAAAAGTACCTTCACCATTTAATTCATTTTTACTTCCCAATATATCTTCAAAAGTTACTATTTTAAAAGGTTCATATGATACATCTCCGGTTGAAGGGTCTAAAGCATAATACTTTACTTCCCCATTTACAAAATCAATTTCTCCACCAACATGACGATGGATTCCCGATAAATCTAAGAATAGCTTTCCATCTACATAAACCCATACATCATCATCACCTGTGAAATAGAATTTCATTGGTTGTTGTCCATCACTTCCAGTCAATCCACCTTTTGGTTGCATGAAATTCATCTTCATTTCCATACCAAAATAGAAATCAGTGGCTTCATCATAATCGATAGAATAAATATTAGATAATTCTTCGTTTGTAAAAATTTTAGAAAGTTTATTAGCACTAAAATAGCCATTAACATAATCTTTAGCTTCCCATCCCTCAGGATGTAATTCGTCCATCCTATTAACAAAATCAGTTAATGCATTGGAAAGGGTATTATAATCGCTACTCAAATCATCTTGATTTTGATTACTCTTATATCTAGCACTAGCTGCAATACTTTCTAAATAATCTCCATCAATGGTACTAGCTTGGGCACATTGTGTATTTATGTCATTGAATGGCAAAAAATTACCAAAAGGATACATCATGAAGTTTGAGCTTATAAGCTGACTATATAATGTAAATGTATTGTCTGATGCATTAAATTGAGCATGGTTTTCTCTACTATTAAATGTATAGGCGCCAGTTGATGAATTGTATTGAAATAATCCATTTATATTATCTGTGTTTTTCTTTGTAGCATATGTATTATTTGTAAATAAATAACTTAAACTAGTACCATTACTTAATGCTGGATATCCGTCAGTACCTAATGTAGATGACATTGCACCTGAGATAGGAATATTCGCCGTACCATAATTAGTACCATCGTATGAACTATTTGGTTCATTAATTAATCCACCTCTTTTGGTAATATCAGCCTTACCAGCTTTCAAATCAGATGTAATATTATCGCCAAAATTATAACTGTATTTACTTAGTGAAGTTCCAATACTTGTTGTTCCTCCAGGATTTTGGAATCCAGGAAAGTTATTATTTGAATTATATTTTTCATTAATATTATTTCCATAATCGTATAAGTTAACTTCAATTAAATCTTTTGTATCTGCACTTTGAATAGGTGTAAGTCCATTGTTTTTTTGCTCTTTTTGTTCCCCTTCACTTGCATTATGGAATGTTACGGTGCCATATCCATCATTTTTATAACCTTGTACATTTTTAAAATCAAAAGTCACTGTAACTCTGTCACCTTCTTCGGCATTGATAGATATATTATTTAATAGTAGAACAAATCCTTTTCCATTCTCTGCTACATAACCTCCTTTAGGATTAGTTGTAGTATCAATTGTTTCTACATAAAGGTTATTAGATTCATCTTCCTTAACAACAATAGCCGTCCAATAAGCAAGGTTGCTTTCTCCTGTTTTTTCTTCTACTGAACCACCGTATACAATAACTGGGTTAGCTGGATTCCAATTAATGTGATTTACACTATATACAGTCACTTCATTTGTTACAGTAAGAGGAATTGATTCCCATAACCATGATAATTCTAAAAGCTTATCTGCATTGGTTACTTGTTGTTTCATTTCTTCTGATAAATCTTCATATTGAACCCAAACACTTTGGGCTTGTTGTTGTACTTCTAGATAATACGCATCATAGTTCTCAGTATCTTCATCGTTGTCGTATTCATTTAATGTGTTATCAATTTCTTCAGAAGTTGGTAATTCATCAATTAATTTTATTATTTCATCTATTCGATTTAATTCTTCTCCAGATAATGTATTTTCATTTTCAACATTATTACTTGTTTCTTCTGTTTTATCACTTTGAAAAATAGGTACTTGAGTCACAACCGTTTTAAAGCATCCTTCACCATGATCGTGTTTTTTTACTTCTAGTTGTTCGCATATTAAATTATTATTTTCATCATAACAATCCGATGCATGTTCGTGTTCAATTATCTCTTCTTTGTCACAGATTAAATTTCCATCTTGATCATAACAAGATTCATCATGTGTATGTTCTTTGATTTCTGGTAAAGGACAAACTAAATTACCATTTTCATCATAACAATCTAGTATATGTTCATGAATGACATAATCAGCGTATCCACAAATTAAATTATTATCTTCGTCATAACAGCTTGGAGTATGAGTATGTACATTATAAGAACAGTCAAGCACTTTACTTTCTACTTCCATAGTTAAAGCTGGTAAGATCAATGAATAAGCTGTACAAAATACTACTACAATCGATAGAAACCCTATTATTCTTTTCCATCTTTTCTTTTTCTTATCTTTTTCTATTATGTTTTGAACTCTCTTCTGATTCATAGTATCATCCCTTCGTTTAAAGACGAAAAAGGGCAGTTATTCCACTGCCCTCATTAGCATTCAGTTAAAGCAACACAAAATTCGTGTGTTTCATCTTCATCCATCTAGCTATAGAGGCATAAAGAAACTATTTAATAACATAATTTCTATTATGTAGTATTTAAAAGCTATGGAAATTCATAATATAGGTTA
>NZ_JBJEEX010000102.1:0-6382 GCF_051873495.1 Floccifex sp. | reverse complement strand
GCTCCAATGGCAATTGTTGAATTTGTGAAGTAGATTTCTCTACTTCACTTTTTTTCTTGAGGAGGGATTCATATGCTAATTTCGATAAATGGTTTAAATAAAACAATTAACGATAAACAATTAATAAAAAATGTTACATTCTCAATTGAAGAAAACGAAAAAGTCGCTTTAGTTGGTGTAAATGGAACTGGGAAAAGTACGTTTCTTAAAATATTATCTGGAATTGAACCATATGATTCTGGGTCTATTATTAAGAAAAATGGTTTAAATATTTATTATTTAACGCAAAATCCTGTGTTTTCACAAAATACTATTATGGAAGAAATGGTATATCAAAATCGTTTAAATAAACATCCCAAAGAAGACTTTGAAATTAAAACTTTTTTAACTAAACTTGGTTTACTAAACTTTGATCAGTGTATTCAAGAATTATCGGGAGGGCAACAACGTAAATTATCAATTGCTAAAGCTTTGGTAAGTGATTGTGATTTGTTGCTGTTAGATGAACCAACCAATCACTTGGACAATGATATGATTGACTGGTTAGAAGGATATTTATTAAAACTAAAAAAATCAGTTGTATTAGTAACCCACGATCGTTATTTTTTAAATCGAATTTGTACGCGTATTTTTGAATTAGATAGAGGAGACTTTTATATTCACAACGGAAATTATGAAGTTTATGTTCAAAATAAACAAGAACGTGAAATCTTAGAAGCAAAAGCCATTCAAAAACACAATAACCTATATCGAAAAGAATTAGCTTGGGTACAAGCAGGATGTCAAGCACGTAGTACAAAACAACAAGCACGCCTTGATGCATTTGAAAAACTTCGTCAACAACGTTTTAAAACACAAGAAAAAGAATTAGAGTTAACAGGGGTAAGTAAACGATTAGGTAAAAAGACAATTGAATTAGAACATGTTTCTTTTGGCTATGGAGATGATTATCTTATTAATGATTTTTCATACAATTTTCTTAGACATGACCGTGTTGGTTTTATTGGAAAAAATGGATGTGGTAAATCCACGTTGTTGAATTTGATTGCCAATCAGACGCAACCACAACAAGGAACAATTTCCTATGGTGAAACGGTATCAATTGGTTATTTCAAGCAACAAGATTTACAAGACGAGGGTTCTATTCGTGTGATTGACTACATTGAAAAGACAAGTCAAGTAATTGAACAAGGAAAAAATGTTATTACGGCGAGTCAGATGTTAGAAAAATTCTTATTTGATAAAAAGATGCAATATACAACAATTGATCGTTTATCAGGAGGAGAAAGAAAACGTTTGTATTTATGCAAGATATTAATGCAAGCACCAAATGTATTAATACTTGATGAACCAACAAACGATTTAGATATTTTAACGCTTGAAGTATTAGAAGATTATTTGGACGATTTCAATGGAATTGTGATTGTCGTAAGTCATGATCGTTATTTCTTAGATCGTGTATGTGATAAAGTATTTGCCTTTGAAGATGGATATTTACATGAATACAATGGTGGATATAGTGATTATTTACTGAAAATTCAAAGTGAAAAGACATACACTAAAAAAGAAAAGAAAGAATGGAAACAAAGAAAAGTTACACTTTCTTATCAGGAGAAAAAAGAATTGGAAATAATTAATGAACAAATGCCAATTTTAGAACAAGAAATCAATGATATAAATGAACAATTAAATTCCATTGAAGAATATACAAAAATTAGTGAATTATGCGATATGCGAGATAAAAAAGAAAATTTATTAGAAGAATACACAATGCGATGGATGGAATTAGAAGAAAAAATGGAGTCATAACATGGATTTGACAAAGAATAAAAATATTATTTTCTTGGCCGTTATATCTACTTTTTTATGGGGCTGTGCTCCTTCTTTTATTAAAGTAGGCTATCAATTATTAAATATTAATTCATCTAACACGGCATCGCTATTAATGTTTGCGGGTATTCGTTTTACTTTAGCGGGTATATTAGTAATCATAATGCAATCAATTTTGAAAAAGAAAGTTCTAATTCCAAGTAAAAGTGATATGAAACCAATTCTTGTATTAGCTTTGTTTCAAACCTTTGGACAATATTTTTTCTATTATTTAGGAGTAGCTAGAACAAGTGGAGTCAATGCTTCGATTATTTCTGGAAGTGGAGCTTTAATCGCATTATTATTTGCGGTGTATTTATTTAAAAGTGAAACGATGAATAAACAAAAATTAATTGCTTGTATTATGGGATTTGGTGGCATATTATGCATGAATTTAGGACAAAAACTATCGCTTTCTTTTACAGGAGATTGTTTATGTATGATGTCACAATTGTGCTATTCACTATCGAGTTGTTTTATCAATAAATTTACGAAAGAACATAATGCTGTTTTATTAAGTGGATATCAATTCTTTATCGGAGGATTGTCGTTATTTTTCTTAGGAAAAGGAATGGGTGGTTTACTTCATTTTCAAGGATTGAGCATTTATTTAGTAATATTCTATCTTGCATGTATATCTGCTATTGCTTATACACTATGGGGATTATTGTTATCGTGTAATCCAGTTGGAAAAATTGGTGTATATGGTTGTTTAACACCTATTTTTGGTGTTATTGTTTCGGCTGTTGTTTTAAAGGAAATTCAACAAGCTATGAGTATACAAAGTATATTCGCACTGGTTTTAATTGTATTTGCGATATTTATTATGAATAAAGAAAAGGCTTCGTAGGGAAGCCTTTTATAGTATATTATTTTTGATAATGAAGGACACGATATACACCATCAATATTGTCGATGGCATCTAGAGTAGCTTGTGAGATTTCGGTATCTAAATCAAGCATAGTATATGCGATGTCTTTTTTAGATTTATTTAATAAGTTATCAATATTGGCATTATCCACTAGACAATTCGTGATTTGCGAAATCATCTTAGGGATGTTTTTATGGATAATACAAATACGAACAGGAGAATTAAATGGCATTGAAGCATTTGGTAAATTGACAGAATTCGTAATGTTTCCGTTTTCTAAATAATCTTTTATTTCTTGGCACGCTTTTACAGCACAGTTAATTTCACTTTCTTCAGTAGAAGCTCCTAAATGAGGAATCGCAGCTACTTTTGGATGAGAGGCTAATAAATTACTTGGAAAGTCAGTAACATAGAATCCAACTTTACCAAAATCTAAAGCTTCTTTCATATCTTGATCATTTACTAATCCACCACGGGCAAAGTTAATAATCTTAACGCCATCTTTCATATGGGCAATTGATTCTTTGTTGATTGTATTTTTTGTCGAATCATTCATTGGGATGTGTAAAGTGATGAAATCACATTTACGATAAATGTCTTCAATGTTAGTTTCGTGTTGTACATAGCGAGATAAGTTCCATGCAGCATCAATTGACATATATGGATCATAGCCATGAACTTCCATACCAAAGCGAAGAGCTAAGTTCGCAACTTGTACACCAATGGCACCACATCCAATAACACCTAATGATTTACCCATTAATTCGTTACCGGCATAATGTTTCTTTTGTTTCTCAACTAACTTTGATAAATCAGGATTATTTGCTTCTTGTTTAACCCATTCCATTCCATGATATATGTCACGACTAGCAAGTAGTAATCCAGCAAATACTAATTCCTTAACGGCATTACTGTTCGCTCCTGGAGTATTAAATACCGCAATTCCCTTGGTAGTACATGTATCAATATCAATGTTGTTGACACCGGCACCAGCTCGAGCAATAGCTTTTAATTCAGGATTATAGTTAATGTCATGTAAATTGGCACTACGAACTAAAATCGCATCGGGTTGTTCAATGTCTTCATTGACTACGTATTTATTATCTAATTGATTTAATCCTTCTTGGGCAATGTTATTATATAGTTTAACGTTATACATTATAAATTCCTTTCTTCAAACTCTTTCATAAATTGAACGAGTTTTTCCACGCCTTCAATTGGCATCGCATTGTAGATACTAGCACGCATTCCACCAACAGAACGATGTCCTTTCAAGTTTTCAAATCCGGCTTCTTTAGCTTCGGCAATAAACTTAGCATCTAGTTCTTTGTCTCCAGTAACAAATGGAACATTCATTAAAGAACGAGAATCTTTTTCTACAGTTCCTTTAAATAATTTAGATGAATCTAAGAAATCATATAGAATTTTAGCCTTTTTAGTATTGATTTCTTTCATAGCTTCAAGTCCACCTTGGGCTTTGATCCACTTGAATACCAATCCACAAATATAGATTCCATAACAAGGTGGAGTATTGTATAAGGAATTGGCATCGGCTTGTGTTTTCCATTTCAACATCGTAGGTGTATAGCTCAATACATCGTCACGAATTAAGTCTTCACGAATAATGGCAATCACAACACCCGCAGGTCCTACGTTTTTTTGTACACCAAAGTAAATAACACCAAAATCAGATACATTAATTGGTTCTGATAAAATGCAACTAGACATATCGGCTACTAATACTTTTCCTTTGGTATTAGGTACTTCTGGGAACTTTGTTCCATAGATTGTATTGTTGTAACAAATGTATACATAATCCGCATCTTCAGATACATTCAAATCCGAACAATCAGGAATATAAGAGAAAGTTTTGTCTTCACTTGAAGCAATGACATTGGCTTTTACATATTTTTTAGCTTCTTGATATGCTTTTTTAGCCCATTGTCCTGTAATAATATAATCGGCTACACCATTTTTAGATAAATTCATAGGAATCGCTGAGAATTGTTGACTGGCTCCTCCTTGTAGAAATAAAACTTTATAGTTATCTGGAATATTTAATAGATCTCTAAGATCTTGTTGTGCTTCATCAATGATGGTTTGGAACATTTTGGATCGATGGCTCATCTCCATTACGGACATTCCACATCCTTTGTAGTCCAACATTTCATCGGCTGCTTGTTTTAATACGCTTTCTGGTAATACGGCTGGACCGGCACTGAAGTTATAAACTCGTTTCATATTTTTTCTTCCTTTCATCACGTGTTTTATATTATACATCCTTTTTATCATTAATCAAGAAAAATGTTCATAAATTAAAATCAAATGTCTATGAATTAAATACAATTAAAACATAAAAAAAAGAAATGACATTTATTTAAAAAAAAGGTAAAATATTAATATATTGTATTCTATAGTGTGGCGGAGGAAATTATGGCAGTAGATTATAACGATGAAATGTTCGAAGAACAAGACTTAGGTGCAGATATCAATGCGAAGGAAGCATTAATTCAAGAAGCTGAAAGTCTTAAGGATGAAGAAAATTGGAATGAAGCCAATCGTAAAGCAAATCAATTAAAGAAAAGATGGCGTAAAATTCCTTTCTATGAATCTTTACAAGAAGAAGATTTAAGAGAACGTTTTGAAAAGGCTTTAGATGTTGTATATGAAAAACGTAATGAATTATATAAGAAAGCACAAGAAGTTAAATCGGATTTAGTAAAACAAGCAAAGGAATTGTCTGTTTCAACAGAATGGAATAAAACAACTCAAAAATTAAATGATTTAATGGATCAATGGAAACAAGCTGGTAGTGCTGGTGACAAAGATGATGAGCTTTGGGAAGAATTTAATGATGCTCGTCAAACATTCTATAATCGTAAACGTGAAAATTGGGAAGAATTAAATAAAAAATTTGAATCAGCTCGTCAAGTAAAAGAAAATTTAGTTGAACAAGCTAAGAGTTTACAAGATTCTGAACAATGGAAGAAAACAAGCCAAAAATTAAATGATTTAATGGATCAATGGAAACAAGCTGGAAATGCTGGTAAAGAATATGAACAAGCTTTATGGAATGATTTCAATGCAGCTCGTCAAGTATTCTATGATCGTCGTAATGCTTTCTATGAAGATCTTCATAAGAAACAAGATATCAATTATGAACAAAAAATGGCTTTAGTAAATCAAGCTAAACAAATCGTAAATACAAATGAATTTACTAAAGAAAACACAGAAACAATGAAAGAATTGTCTAATGAATGGAAGAAAATTGGTTCTTGTGGAAAAGAAAAAGAAAATACAATTTGGAAAGAATTCCGTGGTGTCAATGATCAATATTTTGATGGTTTAACTAAATTCAATGAACAAAAACATTTGGATTGGGTTAAACGTATGACAGAAACTCGTGATTATAAGAAATCACAAATTGAAAATCAAAAACGCCAAATTGCTCGTCTTCAAGAAGATACAATGGGATTGGTAAGTGAAGAACAAATTCGTTCCATTGAAGCTCAAATCGCAGATAAAGAAGATTTCATTAAAAAATTAGAAGACGAAGTAGCTGATATCGACAAAAAAATCGCTGAATAGAAGAGGCTGTAACAGTTAAATAGCCTGTACAAAAAAGGATAGCTGACTCAATTA